>NZ_JBDYQK010000008.1:0-227531 GCF_043832615.1 Klebsiella sp. KE9456 | reverse complement strand
GGGGGTGCAGGGGGACGGGCGAAACGTCCCCCTGCCCGTTCACACGCTGTGGATATAACGACTATCCGCGTATTTATCGTGAACGGAACAGACCACGGAATCTGAATGGGCGAAAATGAAAAATGCGCCATATTCGCCATAACCACCAATAATGCGATTGCCGCTGACAAATAAAACAAAAGACAACACCGATGATTGGCTTAAGTGAACGGCATTAGGGGATGTGGGTCGGGCTATTACCAACGCACCTGCAACCTCAAGTATGGCGACTATAGATATTAAGAGCCTATCCCACCAGGCGTTATTGGCACAGACAGTTTGAACACGGCCAGCGCGGAAGAACCGGAGCGTACACCTAGTACGTGAGGATTCTGAGCACTGCCCAGGTTCAAAATGACAAGCAAAATAGTCCTGATGAGATAGGCTCTAAAGTTACTGCCAGGTGAATGTCAACTGTACTACAGACTCAAATCTACCGGCCGTCACCGCCCCCTGGGTTGAATATAAGCGTGCCGCCAGCGGAAAGACGCCCGTCGCGTTGCCACTGTTAATATCAATCGTCATCTGGTCCTGATTTTTGTAGGTTATCGTATGCCCGGCGTTGGTTACTTGCAGCGCAATATTCTGCGCCGGATTACTGGCCGCCTGATTGGCGAAATGCGTGGCATCATCGCTATCCGTTATGCCGTCAAACTTCACCGTCGCTTTTGTTGTTCCTGGCGGGCAGTTTTCCACCTTCAGATTAAATGTTTTCCATTCTGAAGCGGTACCGGGCGTCTGAAAATCACTTTTCAGAAACGTACCAAAATCCACCTCCTGATATTTTGTGTCGGTGCTCACATTACAGGGAAGAAAATAAATATTACCTTTCACATACAGGGGGACGCCTCCCCATGATGCACAAACAGGTAGTAACAATGCCAGCCATAGCGCCTTTTTCATTATTTGCTCCTGTTATTGAATTTCAGCCTGAATGGTTGCCGTGGCCGTAAATCCGCCGCCTGCGGGCAAATTGCCGGTAGTATTAATCGGATAGATTTTCATGGTTGTTTCGCCGATCTGGGCAGAGTAGTTCATATTGACCGGTAACAATCCTGAAAGAACAGGGATTTTGGTTCCGGTAATATTTTCGATCCGTACGCCAATGTCATTATTGCTGGTGGCCAGCGCAGAGTTGTCATGGTTATCCGCTGCCCCCTGAAATGAAAGGGCGATTTTTACCTTGTTGGAAATATTGGTACAGGCCAGCGTCATATTTACCGTATGCGGAGTGAAACCCGTCGGCATCTGGCCCGCTGTTTTAAAGTTGTTGGCCGCAATATCGCCAAAATCGACGTGAATCGGCTGACCGGTATTAATTTCACAGGATTGCGGTACCGTCACCGTACCGCTCATTGATATCTGCGTCATTGGAATCGAGCTATAGCTTCCCGATTTCGTCGAACCGTAAACATTAAGAACAACCGTCTGAGGGATCGTCACCTGGCCGACAAAAGGTCGGGTAAAATAGAGTGATATATATCCTCGCGAGCCGGCATCAAAATATGTACCATTTGCACCACATACAATAACATCAAAACCCTGATTATTAACCGGGGTAGGAAAAAATTGATTTTGATACCCCGCTAAATATATCTCGCTGGCAATTTCGAGGTATTCATTAAGTCGATAGAAATTGAGTCCGTTGCGGGTCTGGGTCTGAGTCAGGCCCGGTATCGTCGCTTTAACCCGCAGAGTAGCGGAATATTTGCAATCACATGTTGTCAGGTATGTTCCCCCGGTATTCCACCCGTACAAACGGTTAAACAACCTGCCGGCCTGATTTTGCAAAGGGTCGGTGAACGTTTGAACAAACGAAAAGCTGTCCTGAAATGGAGCACCGCTATTATTCTGGCACCAGCCATTTCCCGCCATCGCCTGCGGCGATATCATCAGCGCCGCCAGACCCGCCAATATTCCTGAAAATCGTTTCATTGTCTCTGCATCCTTTCGATTAGCGGCATAGCCCCTGGGCGACAATAATACCGGTTAGGGTTTTGCCTGACGGCAACGCATACGGGACCCGACAGCGCTCTTGTGCGCCAGCCCCCCATTTCACATTAAGTTCGCCATCAGGTGCCAGCCCGGTCAGATAGACCTGCCCGCCATCACCAACGATAAAAGCTTGCGCTGGTGCTGCGGCACCTGTCACGCTTACCATTGCGCCAAAAGGCAAGGGCTGACCATTCTCCCGGCGTATCGTCATCAGCACCCGATTGCCTACGCTGGTAACATAATTTGCGCGAACCACCGCGCCGCGAGTCGGCACCACCGTCTGGGTGGTTAACGCAAGCTCGACATCATCCGGCATGGTGCTGGTATCAAGGGTCAGCGTATTTTTGCGATAAGGCGAGGCGTAAGGCACCACGGTATAGCCGCGCCAGTCGGTCCTGACGCCGGTCTGGTTGTTTACGCCGACGCCCGCGGCGCCAGGGGCCTTAATTAAAGCCACCGTTTCGCCAAAAGGCTGGCCCAGCGTCAGGCCGTTTTCATGTACCAGTGCCCCGCCGCGCAGGGAGTAGTTCAGGCGATGGTTGTATTTGTCATGGCTGTAGCCGCCGGTCAGTTCAGCATAGGTTGCGCGCCAGTCCGCGTTGATGCTGCCGCTCTCGCCTCTTCCCTGGCTGGTATAGCCTTCCTGCACGCTCCAGCTCAGGTTATTACGCTCCAGCAGCGTGCCGGACAGCCCCAGCGTATTGCTGGTAGAACCATTTTTGCTGCTGTTCAACGCGTAATTTGCATAAACTGGCATAGGTAGCCATTCACCGAGCGGTACGCTAATACTGAGCGCGAACAGATGATCTTCGTCATTACGTTTTCCGCTACTCCGATCGGTGGTATTGCGGTTATAGCTGTAGTTCAGGCTATAGCTAATACCACGCCAGCTATTGTTGTAACTGACGCCAACGGATTCCATCGTACGCCCGGTGGACCAGTAATCCTCATGGACATAGCTCAGCGACAGCGACCCTATTTCGTCGCCGAGGCTCTGGCTGAGCGTCGCTTCTCCGCGGTTACGCCGCCGTTCGCTCGAAGCGCTATCGCGATTATCCTGATAGGTATTCAGTACCTCCTGCATATCCCAGTAGCCACTGGTCGCATAGCGATATCCCGCCAGCGTCACGTTGGTTCCCATGCCCGGCAGATCCTTGCTATAGCGGACCCGTAGCGACTGCCCGCTCTCCCGGTCTTGATTCCGCTGCTTCGACCACGCCTGGGTGACATCCGCTGAGACGGCGCCGATCGCGCCGAGGTTTTTCCCCATCCCCAGCGCCAGCGCCTGATATTTGCGGCTAAATTGCCCCCCACCGTAAAGGGTCGCTCCCCAGGGCAGACCGTAAATCGCCGTGGCCTGGCTTAGAGGCGTCTGATCAATGCTATTGTCATAGGCGCGGTATACGCCGGAGGTAAGGCTGTATTTCAGACGGCCTTCACGCTGAAGTACGGGAAGCGATGCATAGGGCACCACCAGGTGCTGCTCGCTGCCATCAGACTCTTTGATGGTGACCGATAAATCGCCCGAGCCGCCGGTTGGATACATATCGGTGATTTCAAACGTGCCGGGAGAGACGTAGGACTGGTAAATCTCATAGCCGTTCTGACGAATCGTGACCTGGGCATTCGTCCGGGCGATGCCACGAACGACAGGCGCATATCCGCGCAGGCTTTCCGGTAGCATATCGTCATCGGACGCGAGCATCGCCCCACGGAAAGGAATGCCTTCGAAAACATCGGCATCGGTGTTGCTGTCACCCAGCGTCAACACGCCTTTCAGAGCGGTAATATTGCGCTGCGCATAGGTATAAACCGTATCCCAACTGCTATGTGACACCTCGCCGCTGCTGCTGCGGTTCCACGTTGTGTAATTGCGTAAACGCCACGGCCCGATATTGATGCCGGGACGCAGATTAACGTACTGGCTGTCGCTGTCGGGCGTATGATCTTTACGCGACCAGTTATTCGCCCCGCTCAAAGAGTAATTCAGCAGGAGCGCCGTCACCCCGTCATCCCACCGTTTCGGATCGACCCATCCCCGCGCGGCGCTGGCAACCGCCGCCTGAGGGAAGCTTAATAACAGGCGCTGCTGGCTAAAACGGAAATCGGCTTTTGCCTGCGGTATTACGCCCAAATCCGCACAGTCCGCCGATTTGCGGCCCAGTTCAGGAAACTGCGCAACGCGCACACCCCACACGGCAAGCTCCTCAACGTTCAAACAGGGCTGCAATTCGATTGCTCCCTGAGCGTCGCGCTGTTGAAAAGCCACGTCCCGGGTATCCATAAAGACATTGTTGAGGTAAATATCTACCCGGTAGGTTCCCGGCTGCTGCCCTCCAACACGCTCATAGGCCGATAGATCCGTGATGCCCGTCTGCGGGCCGTCTATTTCCAGCAAGGCCGGGTTAAATACATCCCGCGCCAGCGCATCATCACACCACGGTAGTAAAGCAACGACCAGAGCTACAGCTATCTGATTTAGCTGCCATTTATTATGGTTATTTGTCATTCTCTCTGGAACTCCCTGGCCTGACGGCCTTTATAAATCAGCGCTGTGCGGTGCGCCAATTCCTCCGTAATCATTAATCAATTTCCAGCGCAAAGTGCCTGCGCTACCGCGCGGTAGTTCAAAGCGCGCCGTTTCTCCCGGCGCCACCCAATTAGCGTCTTTGACTTCTGCGCCACCAATCTTTACCTCAGCGAAATTCATATAAAATCCGGTGGGGTTAGTAACCTGCAGCGTATTGCCGCTGCGCGTCCAGCGCAGCTGCTCCGTCACCATTTCTGGCGTTCCCGCAACGGATTTCGGCCGATAAATTAATTTGATGCGCGTTTTAATGGCGATCTGTAAGGTATTGGCGCCCTCTTTAGCCTGAGAGGATGGAATCGCTTTGATATTCATCCAGAACATACTTTCTTTATTTTCTGGTAACCCGCCGCTATAAATCACCCGCAGACGGGTCTGCTGTTCACCCTCCAGGCGAAATAATGGCGGGGTTAACAGAAAGGGCGAAGAGCCGTTATTCGCCTCTACCCAGCTTTGAATAAGATATGGTGTAGCATCATTATTCGTTACGCTGAGAGAGGCCTCTTTTTTGCCACCGTGATAAATCAGACGAGTACCGCCGGTGACGACGCCCGCATATGCCGCAGAACCGACTAACAGCCATCCAACCATCAGCACGTTGAGGTATCGTTTCATCTCCTGCTCCCTGGAAAAGCGAGCCGTATTCGGCTCGCTGCACGGTCAAATAGACGGGAATCAGTTGTAACTGATAGTGAAGTTCGCAGCGCCGTCAGCGGTACCAGCAGTAACGGTGCTCTCAGTCTGGATATAACGCACACGGAACGGCAGATCGATATCACCGGAACCCGGAATATCCAGGCTGGTCGAACGGGAATACAGCGGCAGGGTCGCGTTGGTGCTGCCATCAACCAGCTGCAGGGCTACACCGGACGCGACGCCAGAAGAACCTGCTCCAGTCAGTTTCAGTTTGCTGTCGTCGCCGCCAACGTTATCGCCAGAGAATATTACCGATGCTTTAGTCACCGTATTCGGGCAGTTTTCTAACTTAATAGCGAAGCGTTGTTCTGCGGCAGTCGAGCCAACGCCGGTAAACTGCGTCTTGGGAACCTGCCCCATCAGCACTTCCAGCGGGTTAGCCATATTGTTGACCACGTCACAGCCCGCATCGATGACAGCACCGGTAAACTTCACCTGACCGTCTACTGCAAACGCAGCACCAGAGAACACCGCGCAACCAGCAACCATAGTAGCAAGTAATGTTTTATTCATGATTTATCCTTTTCAATACAGTTAATGCAGTCAATGTATTAACGTAAAAGCGCAATACCGTGCGCATCCTTTCATTTGTGCTTGATATTAATAATACAAAGAATATCACTCCATTAAATGGATATAATATTCAAGTCGTTATCCGTATCAAACTGGCGCCATGCTATCGACAGATTTTAATATTGTCAATTCGTGCTTAGGAATATTCGCAGCTTTACTTCGGGTAAATCACATTAAATATCATGAATATTTATATCTTTAGTTTTTTAGATTTATTTTATGTATAAATTACGTTTAAATTTATTTATCAACATTATAGTTATCCCCCCGATAAATATAACATATCTATCTCATTTATCAGACTAGTATAAACCCCGCATTCTTATTTTTCATATAAATATTCTCACTCTGGATATTTCCACAAGCCAAAATCCGAATTAATCGCACATCACACTATTATTACCCCTCACAAAACCCTATTTATAGCGAAATAATAGTTTTCATTACCCGATTCACTTTGTAAAAAAACAGCGGACACTTATTAAATAAATTTGTCCGTTATTGATAAATAGAAATCAGGGAGTAAAAAACGCAAAGTGAGATGAATAAGGCGAGCACAAAATCTACTACAGGTTATCATCCGATTTAAAGGATCGCCGAAGCGATCCTTTACCATTGAGCAGGCAAATTACATCAGCGGCATCGCCAGTTGCACAATGCTAATCAGCGGCTGCGGCCATACGCCTAGCACCAGTACCAGCAGCGCGGAGATCAGCACCACGATGCCTCCGGCGCTGTACTGCCAGTCGGATGGCGCATCGCGATTCAGTGTCTCCGGTGCACTCAGATAGAGGCTCACCGCCACGCGTAGATAGTAGTAGAGGCCGATTGCAGACCCAACAACCACCGCGCCCACCAGCCACCACAGGTGCGCATGCACACCGACCGCCAGCACGTAGAATTTACCGATAAAGCCCAGCGTCATCGGAATACCGGCGAGAGACAGCATCATCACCGTCATCACCGCCGACAGAATCGGACGATGCCAGAACAGGCCACGATAGGAATAGAGCGAATCCGCATCCGGCCCACGGTACGGGCTGGACATCAGACTCACCACGCCGAACGCGCCGAGGCTGCTGAACAGATAACCGGCCAGATACACGCCTACCGCTTCCATCGACATCTCGCCGCTCTGCAGGGCAATCATCACCACCAGCAGGTAGCCAAGATGGGAAATGGAAGAGTAGCCAAGCAGACGTTTAATATTGGTCTGACTGAGCGCCATCAGGTTACCGAAGATAATGGACGTGAACGCGATAAGACCCAGTACCATGCGCACCGCTTCGCTATTGCCCACCGGCATATAGAGGAACAGACGCATCACCACGCCAAAAATGGCAATCTTGCTGGCGGTCGCCAGAAAGGTTGATACCGGCGCAGGCGCCCCCTGGTATACGTCCGGCGTCCACAAATGGAACGGCACCAGCGACAGTTTGAAGCCGAGACCAACGATCATCAGACCCAGCCCTGCCAGCAACAGCGGCTCATGCAGAGCGTTGTCCGCCAGGCTCTTACCAAGGGCAAGAAACGACAGGTTGCCAGAGTTCGCATACACCAGCGCCATACCGAACAGCAGGAACGAAGAGGCAACGGCAGACAAAATGGTATATTTGATACTGGCTTCCAGCGAGCGTTTCTGGCGGAAGGCATAGCCGACAAGACCGAACAGCGGCAGCGAAATCAGTTCGATACCGAGGAACAGGGACGCCAGATGATTGGCGCCCGCCAGCAGAATACCGCCCATTGCGGCAATCAGCACCAGCAGATAGAACTCTTCTTTATTGTCCTTGTACCCCTCAAGCCACGGATAAGCAAAGGTACAGGTCGCCAGACTGGCCAGCAGCACCAGCCCGGAATAGAGCATGGCGTAACCGTCAACACGAATCAGCGGCGTGACGTCCATCGCGCCGTTCTGACCCACGAACCAAAGTGAAATCAGCGCGGCGTTCAGGCCGAGAACCGACAGCGTGGCATTGAGGAAATGATTGCGTCGCCACGCAATGGAGAGCATCACAACCACCACCGTCAAGCCGACGATCAGCAGCGGTAGCAGTGCGATCAGTTGTTGTGGAGTTATTGTCATGGCGAATTACGGCCTTGTAGTAGAAACAGAATTAACAAACCACTGCTGAATGTTGCTCATCGCAGAGTGCGAGGTATCCAGAATCGGCTGCGGGAAGAAGCCCAGCAACACCAGCAGAACCACCAGCAGCAGGATGATAGACAATTCACGCAGGGACATCCCCGGCAACGTTTTGGCGGCGATTTCGCTTTTTGCTTTGCCAAAGTAGGCGCGATGCAGCATCGCCAGCGAGTAAACCGACGCGAACACCAGACCAAAGGTAGAAATAACGGTAATCATCGGCACGGCTTTATAGCTGCCGAACAGAATCATAAATTCGCCGACGAAGTTACCGGTACCCGGCATCCCGAGCGTCGCGACGGCAAAGAACATCGACAGCGCCGGTAACCACTTAATTTTGCTCCACAGGCCGCCCATCAGACGCATATCGCGAGTATGCAGACGTTCGTACAACTGACCACAGAGAATAAACAGACCGGCAGCGGAAAGACCGTGGGCAATCATCTGAATCACCGCGCCCTGATAAGCCAGCTGGCTACCGGTATAGATCGCGATCAGCACAAAGCCCATATGGGAAACAGAGGTGTAGGCAATCAGACGCTTGATATCGGTTTGCGCGAATGCCATCCATGCGCCGTAGAAAATACCGATGACGCCCAGCCACATTGCGATGGGGGCAAACTCGGCGGACGCGTTCGGAAACAGCGGCAGCGAGAAGCGCAGCAGACCGTAGGCTGCCGTTTTCAACAAAATACCGGCCAGATCAACAGAACCCGCTGTCGGCGCCTGGGAGTGCGCGTCCGGCAACCAGCCATGTAGCGGAACCACCGGCATTTTTACCGCGAAGGCGATAAAGAAGCCCAGCATCAGCAGGTATTCCACCCCGTGCGACATTGGCGTCTTCAGCAGATCTTCGTAGTTGAACGTCCAGACGCCGGTCGCATTGAAGTGGACAAACGCCAGCGCCAGGATGGCGATCAGCATGATCAGACCGCTCGCCTGGGTATAGATGAAGAACTTGGTGGCCGCCGTGATACGCGTTTTGCCGTCAGAGGCTTTATGGCCCCACAGCGCGATCAGGAAGTACATCGGCACCAGCATCATTTCCCAGAAGAAGAAGAACAGGAACAGGTCGATGGCGAGGAACACGCCGATCACGCCGCCCAGAATCCACATCAGGTTCAGGTGGAAAAAGCCCTGATATTTTTCAATCTCTTTCCAGGAGCAAAGTACCGCCAGCACGCCCAGCAAACCGGTGAGCACCACCATCAGTAGCGACAGACCATCGATAGCCAGATGGATGCTAATACCGAAGCGCGGGATCCACGGCAGCACGAACTCAGACTGCCATTGCGGAATACCGGTGGATTGTGTCAGAGAATAGCCGCCCTGCATCCACAGCAGCAGACCGAGCACCAGCGTCAATCCCATGGTGATCAGCGCGATCCAGCGCGGCATCTTCACGCCAAAGCGTTCGGACTGCCAGCACAGAAAGCCGCCGATAAAGGGGATGAGTATTAACCAAGGTAATAACATAGCTAAGTATGTCCCTTATATTTACTCCTGCTCAGGCTATCTCGCTCACCAGCCCGAATCCCGGCAGTGCTCGCAATCCTCACGTACTTTTGTACGCTCCGGTCGCTCTGCGCTGGCGGTCTTCGGTCTGACTTCGCCGATGACACCTGTACTTCAGGAACAGATTTTCAACGAATTCTAAAAATTATTTTTGGGCTTGCAGGCCGGATAAGCACAACGCCATCCGGCAATCGTTCATCCAGCCAACAAACTCAACGCAATACCATCAATAGCGCCAGCACCACAACCGCACCGATGCTCATGGAAGCCACATACCAGCGCAGATAGCCGTTCTCGCTCACCACCAGGCCTTTGCCTGCGAAACGGGACAGAATCGCCGGAATGTTCATCAACGCATTCAGCGGATCGCTCTTCAGCAGCCACGCCACGCCAAGGAACGGCTTCACGAACACGTTGTCATACAGCCAGTCGAAGCCCCAGGCGTTGTACCACCAGGTTCCGAGCAGACGGCCCGGGGCGCTATTGGCAAGCGAGGTCACCAGCGTGCGTTTACCCAGCCACAGCCAGGCGGCAATCAGGATGCCGGCAATCGCGACAACGCCAGAGGTTATTTCCAGCGTCATTACACGGCTATGCTCAAGTTCGCTGGTCTGCGGCAGAACCCCCTGCAACGGCGGTACAATCAGCGCGCCAACGAAGGTTGAAAGCACCAGCAGCACAATCAGCGGCAGATGATGGGTAATTCCCTTCCCTGCATGCGCGTGAATTTGTTCTTTACCGTGGAACACGATGAAAATCATACGGAAGGTATACAGCGAGGTAAAAAATGCCCCGACCAGACCGGCAAGCATCAGGTTGATATGACCGTTAGCCATCGCGCCTGCCAGAATTTCATCCTTACTGAAGAAGCCCGCGGTCACCAGCGGCAACGCAGACAACGCCGCGCCCCCCACCAGGAAGCAGACGTACACCAGCGGAATAGACTTCCGCAAACCGCCCATCTTAAAGATGTTCTGCTCATGGTGGCAGGCGAGAATCACCGAGCCGGAAGAGAGGAACAGCAGCGCTTTAAAGAACGCATGGGTCATCAGATGGAAAATCGCCGCATCCCACGCCTGCACGCCAAGCGCGAGGAACATGTAGCCAATCTGGCTCATGGTGGAGTAAGCGAGTACACGTTTGATGTCGGTCTGCACCAGCGCGGCGAAACCGGCCAGCACCAGCGTAACCGCCCCAACAATCCCCACCAGATGCAACACTTCCGGGGTCATCAGGAACAGGCCGTGAGTACGGGCAATCAGGTAGACACCGGCAGTCACCATGGTTGCGGCGTGGATCAGCGCGGAGACCGGCGTCGGGCCCGCCATCGCGTCGGCAAGCCAGGTCTGCAACGGCAGCTGCGCGGATTTACCTACCGCGCCGCCCAGCAGCATCAGCGTTGCCCACCACAGCATATTGTTGCCCGCGGCGAAGTGCTGAGGCGCCAGCTCGACCATTTCACGGAAGTTCAGGGTACCCAGTTCGTTGTAAAGAATGAACAGCGCAAAAGCGAGGAATACGTCGCCGATACGCGTGACCACAAACGCTTTCATCGCCGCCGCGCCATTCTTCGGATCGGTGTAGTAGAAACCGATCAGCAGATAGGAGCACAGGCCCACGCCTTCCCAGCCGAGATACATCAGCAGCAGGTTATCGGCAAGCACCAGCACCACCATGCTGGCGATAAACAGGTTAGTGTAAGCGAAGAAACGGGAGTAGCCCTCTTCACCACGCATATACCATGAGGCGAACATGTGGATCAGGAAGCCGACGCCGGTCACCACGGAAAGCATCGTCAGAGAGAGACCATCCAGCACCAGGTTAAAACCAATGTTGAAATCGCCCACCGACATCCAGGTCCACAGCGGCACGCTGATCGCCTGTTTACCGTTAGCAAAGAAGTCGACGCCGACGAACACCGTGACCAGCGCCGCCAGACCTACCGAGCCCACGCCCACCGTAGCGGATAGATTTTCCGACCAACGACCGCGGGAGAACGCCAGCAGGACAAAGCCAATCAATGGCAAAATAATGGTTAAGGCAAGCATGTTCATCCACGCAACTCACTTACTGAATCAATGTTCAGATTCTGGCGACGACGATGGAGCTGCAGCAGCAGCGCCAGGCCGATACTCGCTTCTGCGGCGGCGAGGGTGATGGCGAGAATATACATTATCTGACCATCAGTCTGGCCCCAGTAGCTTCCGGCAACCACGAAGGCCAGCGCGGCGGCATTGATCATGATCTCCAGGCTAATCAGCATAAACAGCAAATTGCGGCGGATAACCAGCCCCGTCAGCCCGAGGACAAACAGGATAGCGGCGAGGATCAATCCATGTGTTAAAGGGATCATGCGTGTTCCTCCGTTTTTCTTTTATCGCTGTCGTTCGGACGGTTGCTCAGCACTTCCCCGGCGCGCTCTTCGCGGCCAATATGGAAGGCGACGACCAGGCCCGCCAGCAGCAGCATGGAGGCCAGTTCCACCGCCAGAACATACGGTCCAAACAGCGCAACACCCACCTCTTTGGCGTTAATCGCCACGCCGTCGATACCCTGATCGTTCAGGCCGAGGATGGCGTAGACAATCACCGCCAGCAACACCGCAGAAAGAATGGCCGGGCCAATCCAGATCCCCGGCTTCAGCCACTGACGCTCCTGCTCGATTTCGCTACCGCCCAGGTTGAGCATCATCACCACAAACACGAACAGCACCATAATGGCTCCGGCGTAGACGATAATTTCCAGCGCGCCAGCGAAATACGCCCCCAGCGAGAAGAACACCCCGGCTATCGCCAGCAGAGAAATGATCAGGTACAGCAGCGCATGCACCGGATTGGTGTGGGTGATCACCCGCAAGGTCGCGAGGATGGCTATCAGGCCACAGATATAAAAAGCGAATTCCATTACCCTCTCCTTACGGTAACAGGCTTTTGACGTCGATAGGCTTAGCTTCGTTCTCTGCTTCGCCTTTATCTTTGCCGTCGATTGCCATACCCGCCATCCGGTAGAAGTTATATTCCGGGTATTTGCCCGGGCCGGAAATCAGCAGATCCTCTTTCTCGTACACCAGATCCTGACGCTTGTATTCGCCCAGTTCAAAATCCGGGGTCAACTGAATCGCCGTGGTCGGGCACGCTTCTTCGCACAGGCCGCAGAAAATGCAGCGTGAGAAGTTGATACGGAAAAATTCCGGATACCAGCGGCCATCTTTCATCTCTGCTTTTTGCAGCGAGATACAGCCTACCGGACAGGCTACCGCACACAGGTTACAGGCAACGCAGCGCTCTTCGCCGTCCGGATCGCGCGTTAACACAATGCGGCCACGGTAGCGCGGCGGCAGATATACCGGCTCCTCCGGGTACATCTGAGTTTCACGTTTGGCAAAGGCGTGCATCCCGATCATGCAGATACTGCGGACCTGGGTGCCAAACCCTACCAATAATTCTTTTAAGGTCATGGTCAATTCACCCCTTATTGCGCCTGCCAGAGAATGACAGCCGCCGTTACCAACAAGTTGATCAGCGTTAACGGCAGGCATACCTTCCAGCCAAAGGACATTACCTGGTCATAACGGGGACGCGGTAATGATGCGCGGATCAAAATGAACATCATCATAAAGAACGCGGTTTTCAGCGCGAACCAGATGAAAGGAGGTAACCATGGGCCATTCCAGCCGCCGAAGAACAGCGTCACGATCAGCGCCGATACGGTAACAATTCCGATATATTCACCGACGAAGAACAGACCGAACTTCATGCCGGAATATTCGATGTGGTAACCATCGGCCAGTTCCTGTTCCGCTTCCGGCTGGTCAAACGGGTGACGGTGACACACCGCCACGCCCGCAATCGCAAAGGTTACGAAGCCAAAGAACTGCGGGATGATGTTCCACAAATGCGCCTGGTTATTGACGATATCGGTCATATTGAACGACCCCGCCTGCGCCACCACGCCCATCAGGGAAAGCCCGAGGAACACTTCATAGCTCAGGGTCTGGGCAGAAGCACGCATCGCGCCGAGCAGGGAGTATTTGTTGTTGCTCGACCAACCGGCGAACAGCACCGCATAGACCGCCAGCCCGGCCATCATCAGGAAGAACAGAATGCCGATGTTCAGGTCAGCGACAACCCAGCTCGGGCTGACCGGCACAATCGCAAAGGCCAGCAGCAGCGAGGTAAAGGCGATAACCGGCGCCAGAGTAAAGATCACGCGATCCGAGAAGCGCGGAACCCAGTCCTCTTTAAAGAACATCTTGATCATATCGGCGACGAGCTGCAGCGAACCGCCCCAGCCCACGCGGTTTGGCCCATAACGGTTCTGGAACAGGCCCAGCAGACGACGCTCGCCAAAACTCATAAACGCGCCGCAGGTAACCACTACCAGCAGAATCACCACCGCTTTGAGGATGCTTAACAGAATGTCGATGAGATCGGGAGTTAACCAACTCATGCTTTCGCCTCCTGCAGAGTATCAATACACGCGCCGGTCAGTACCGGCGCAATCCCTGGCATGCCCATCGGTAAGCCAACCTGACCCGCCGTCAGCCCCGCCGAAATAACCAGCGGCAGGCGGAGCGTCTGACCATCAACGCTGAAGGAGACCGTTGCACCGTCATTAACGCCAAGCTTCGCGGCGTCCGCCGGATTAAGCTTGATGTACGGCTGTGGCATCCGGCTCTGGAATACCGGAGAGCGCTGCGACATTTCGTCACTGCCGAACAGGTGGTAATAAGGCGCGATACGCCACTTCCCTTCTTCAGCCTGGAAGCCTGCCGGTATGCTAGTAAAGTACGCCAGACCGCTGGCGGAAGCTTCAATCAGACGCACCCCCGGATCGCCATGACGCAGTTTACCGCCCACTTCATCCTGGAATTTGTTCCACGCCTGTGGCGAGTTCCAGCCTGGCGCCCAGGCAAACGGAATCTGCGAACGCGGCGCGCCCGGCTGGTTGTTCCCTTCCATTGAGAAGGCGAACATGGTGTCTTTATCCTGCGGCTGACGCGGCTCATGAACGCTGATGTTAGCGCGCATCGCGGTACGACCGCTGTAGCGGTGCGGTTCACGCGCCAGCTTCTGCCCACGAATGCGGAAGGTCGCATCCGGCGCGGCGTCTTTAATACCCGCCAGCTGCGGTAAGGCGGCAATCGCGGCGTCAATGACATGGTCCAGCTGCGTCCAGTCAACCTGGCGGTTGTTAACGGTGCTGTACAATGAATGCAGCCAGCGCCAGCTTTCCAGCATCACGGTTTTCGCATCATAGTAAGCCGGGTCGTAAACCTGGAAGAAGCGCTGAGCACGGCCTTCATTGTTAACCACCGTGCCATCGCTTTCGGCGAAGCTTGCCGCGGAGAGCACGAGGTGCGCGTTTTCCATAATCGCTGTGCGCTGGTGGTCAACCACCATCACCAGCGGCGCTTTCGCCAGCGCCGCATCAACACGGGCGGCGGAAGCGTGGCGGTGCAGGTCGTTTTCCAGCACGATAACCGCATCAGCAGCGCCGGTCTCCAGTTCGCTCAGCGCCTCATCAAGCGAGCCGCCGCCGATCATCCCGAGGCCAACGCTGTTCACCGCGCGAGCCACCATGGTAACGCCGACATCCGCGCCGCGCCCCTTCAGGGCTTTCGCGACGTTTGCCGCCGCCTGGATAATCTCAATGCTGCCAGCGTTAGTTCCGGAGATAATCAGCGGCTTTTTCGCCCCGGCTAATGCCTGAACGATAACGTCGATTTTGCCTTTCAGCTCACTGCTCATCCCCTCTACCGCCGGTGCGCTGTCGTCCAGCTCGTGGGCGATGGCAAAACCGAGACGCGCCTGATCTTCCACCGGCGCGCGGTAGGTCCAGGCGGCGATATCATCAAGACGGGTATCATCAATATTGGTGACGAACAGCGGATGCTTCGCCCGTTGACCGATGTTAAGGATCGCGGCGATCTGCCAGTCGGCGACTTTTTGCGCCGCCGCCATTTCACGCGCTTTGCCTTTAACCGCCTGACGCACCGCCAGGGCGATACGCGCGCCGGTCTGGGTAATATCTTCCCCAAGAATCAGCACCGCGTCGTAGGATTCAATTTCGCGCAGCGCCGGAGTATGGATACCGCCTTCGCGCAGCACTTTCAGCATCATCTGCAGGCGTTCTTGTTCGCCCTTTGCGATACCGGTATAGAAGTTATCGGCGCCCACCAGCTCGCGCAGCGCGAAGTTGCTCTCGATGCTGGCGCGCGGGGAACCAATACCGATAACCTTTTTCGACTGACGCAGAATATCCGCCGCCCCCTGCATCGCCTGCTCGGCGTTGAGGGCAATCAGATCGTCGCCGCGACGCTGAACCGGCTGACGCGGGCGATCTTTCAGGTTCACATAACCATAGCCGAAACGACCGCGGTCACAGAGGAAATAGCGATTAACGGTGCCGTTATAACGGTTTTCGATACGGCGCAGTTCACCGTAGCGCTCGCCGGGGCTGATGTTGCAGCCGATGGAACACTGCTGACAGATGCTTGGCGCAAACTGCATGTCCCATTTACGGTTATAGCGCTCGGAGTGCGTTTTATCAGTGAAGACGCCGGTCGGGCACACTTCCACCAGGTTGCCGGAGAATTCGCTTTCCAGCACACCGTCTTCCGGACGGCCAAAGTAGACGTTGTCATGCGCGCCATACACGCCGAGGTCGGTGCCGTCGGCATAATCTTTGTAGTAACGCACGCAGCGATAGCAGGCAATGCAGCGGTTCATTTCGTGCGAAATAAACGGCCCCAGATCCTGATTGCGATGAGTACGCTTGGTGAAGCGGTAGCGACGGAAGCTATGACCGGTCATCACGGTCATATCCTGTAAGTGGCAGTTGCCGCCCTCTTCGCAGACCGGGCAGTCATGCGGATGGTTGGTCATTAGCCACTCAACTACGCTTTCGCGGAACTGTTTCGCTTCTGCGTCGTCGATGGAAATAAAAGTGCCATCGGATGCCGGTGTCATACAGGACATCACCAGGCGGCCACGCGTGTCTTCCGCGTTTTGATATTGCTTCACCGCACACTGGCGGCAAGCACCAACGCTTCCCAGCGCCGGATGCCAGCAAAAGTAGGGAATATCAAGGCCCAGAGAGAGACAAGCTTCCAGCAGGTTGTCCGCCCCGTTAACCTCGTATTCTTTGCCGTCTACATGAATCGTAGCCATTAGCATGCTTCCAGTTGGCTCAGCCGAGACCGAGCGTTAATCAAAATTCTTCCCCTCACCCCGACCCTCTCCCCAAAGGGGCGAGAGAGAAAGCGGTTCCGGTTCATTCACCCTCCCCTCTGCAAAAGAGGGAGAAAAACGACTGCGGCTCTGGCCCTAACCCTCTACTTCTGAGGGGAGAGGGTTAGGGTGAGGGGTTAAAATCACCAGCGCGTCTTAAGCAGATTCGGCTGAATCCCGTTGATTGCATGGGTATTGCTGAACTGCTGTTTAATGCCAGCTTCGAATTCTTCGCGGAAATATTTAATCGCGCTCTGCAGCGGCTCAACCGCGCCCGGCGCGTGCGCACAGAAGGTTTTTCCCGGCCCGAGGAACCGACACAATTGCTCAAGTGTCTCAATATCTCCCGGCTGGCCTTCGCCGCGCTCCAGCGCACGGAGGATTTTCACGCTCCAGGGCAGCCCGTCGCGGCACGGCGTACACCAGCCGCAGGACTCACGGGCGAAAAACTCTTCCAGGTTACGCACCAACGACACCATGTTGATCTCGTGGTCAACGGCCATCGCCAGCGACGTCCCCAGACGGCTACCCGCTTTACCGATACTTTCAAATTCCATCGGCAGGTCGAGATGCGCTTCAGTCAGGAAATCGGTCCCCGCGCCGCCAGGCTGCCAGGCTTTAAATTTCAGGCCATCACGCATGCCGCCAGCGTAATCTTCAAGAATTTCACGCGCGGTGGTGCCGAACGGCAGTTCCCAGACGCCCGGATTTTTCACGCGACCGGAGAAGCCCATCAGCTTGGTGCCCGCATCCTTGCTCTTCGAGATGTTCTGATACCACTCAACGCCGTTCGCGAGGATCGCCGGAACGTTACACAGCGTTTCCACGTTGTTGACGCAGGTCGGTTTGCCCCATACCCCGGAGCTTGCCGGGAACGGCGGTTTAGAGCGCGGATTGGCGCGGCGGCCTTCGAGGGAGTTAATTAGCGCGGTTTCTTCGCCGCAGATATAGCGCCCTGCCCCGGTATGGACAAACAGTTCGAAGTTAAAGCCGGTGCCGAGAATGTTTTTGCCCAACAGACCGGCTTCGGTCGCTTCGGCAATCGCCCGGCGCAGATGCACCGCCGCTTCAATATATTCGCCACGCAGGAAGATGTAGCCACGGTACGCTTTCAGCGCGAACGCGGAGATCAGCATCCCTTCCACCAGCAGGTGCGGCAGTTGTTCCATCAGCAAACGGTCTTTATAAGTGCCCGGCTCCATTTCATCGGCGTTACACAGCAGGTAGCGGATGTTCATGGACTCGTCTTTCGGCATCAGGCTCCACTTCAGACCGGTGGAGAAGCCCGCACCGCCGCGCCCTTTCAGACCGGCTTCTTTTACCGCGGTGACGATTTCATCAGGCGCCATCCCGGAGAGCGCTTTACGCGCCCCGGCGTAGCCGTTTTTACTCTGGTATTCATCCAGCCAGACCGGCTGTTTGTCGTCGCGCAGACGCCAGGTTAACGGATGGGTTTCGGCAGTACGAATAACGTTTTTCATTTATACCGCTCCAGGAGGTCAGGAATCGCTTCCGGCGTCAAATAACTGTGAGTGTCCTCATCAATCATCATGGTCGGCCCCTTGTCGCAGTTGCCCAAGCAGCAGGTCGGCAGCAGAGTGAAACGGCCATCAAAGGTGGTTTGACCCGGTTTGATGTCCAGCGTCTTCTCAATTGCCGACTGAATCCCCTGGAAGCCGGTAATGTGGCACACCACGCTGTCGCAGTAGCGGATCACATGACGCCCCACCGGCTGGCGGAAAATCTGGCTATAGAACGTCGCCACACCTTCGACATCGCTTGCCGGGATCCCCAGCACATCGGCGATCGCGTAGATTGCGCCATCCGGCACCCAGCCGCGCTGCTTTTGCACAATTTTCAGCGCTTCAATGGACGCCGCGCGCGGGTCTTCATAGTGGTGCTTTTCGTGCTCAATCGCCTCACGCTCTGCCGCACTCAGCTCAAAAGCCTCAGTTTGTGGTTGTTGATTCTCGTGCATAATTAGCGGTCCACGTCTGACATTACAAAATCGATACTACCCAGATAGACGATCAGGTCGGATACCAGGCTGCCGCGAATGGCCGCCGGGATCTGCTGCAGGTGCGCATAGCTCGGCGTGCGGATACGGGTACGATAGCTCATGGTGCTGCCATCGCTGGTCAGGTAGTAACTGTTAATCCCTTTTGTCGCCTCTATCATCTGGAAGGATTCGTTGGCCGGCATCACCGGGCCCCAGGAAACCTGCAGGAAGTGCGTAATCAGGGTTTCGATATGCTGCAGCGTGCGCTCTTTCGGCGGCGGCGTGGTCAGCGGATGATCCGCTTTGAACGGGCCTTCCGGCATGTTGTCGAGGCACTGCTGGAGAATGCGCAGGCTCTGGCGCAGCTCTTCCACTTTCAGCATCACGCGGGTGTAGCAGTCGGAAACGCCGCCGCCGGTCGGGATTTCAAAGTCGAAGTTTTCATAGCCAGAATACGGACGCCATTTACGTACGTCGAAACCAATACCGGTAGCGCGCAGGCCAGCGCCGGTGGTGCCCCACTCCAGCGCTTCTTTTGCGGTGTAGGCGGCAACCCCTTTCGAACGGCCAATCAGGATCGTGTTACGCAGCGCGGCTTTCTCGTAAGCGTCCAGACGCTTCGGCATCCACTCCAGGAATTCACGCAGCAGACGATCCCAGCCGCGCGGCAGGTCGTGCGCGACGCCGCCGATACGGAACCAGGCCGGGTGCATACGGAAGCCGGTAATCGCTTCCACCAGGTCGTAAATTTTCTGGCGGTCAGTAAAGGCAAAGAACACCGGGGTCATCGCCCCGACATCCTGAATAAAGGTAGAGATATACAGCAAGTGGCTGTTGATACGGAACAGTTCGGAAAGCATGACGCGAATCACGTTAACACGGTCCGGCACGGTGATCCCCGCCAGTTTTTCTACCGCCAGCACGTACGGCATTTCGTTAACGCAGCCGCCGAGGTATTCAATACGGTCGGTATACGGAATGTAGCTGTGCCATGACTGGCGCTCGCCCATTTTCTCCGCGCCGCGATGGTGGTAGCCAATGTCCGGTACGCAGTCGACGATCTCTTCGCCATCAAGTTGCAGGATAATGCGGAACGCGCCATGCGCGGAGGGGTGGTTCGGGCCGAGGTTAAGGAACATAAAGTCCTCGTTTTCGGTCCCGCGCTTCATGCCCCACTCTTCCGGCTTAAACGTCAGCGCTTCCATTTCCAGATCCTGTTTGGCTTTGGTCAGCTCAAACGGATCGAATTCGGTCGCGCGCGCCGGGTAGTCTTTGCGCAGCGGGTGGCCTTCCCAGGTCGGCGGCATCATGATGCGACGCAGGTTCGGGTGACCATCGAAGGTCACGCCAAACATCTCCCAGGTTTCCCGTTCATACCAGTTGGCGTTAGGGAACAGCCTGGTAAACGTCGGCAGATGCAAATCGTTTTCAGACAAGGCCACCTTGAGCATGATGTCGCGATTGCGCTCTATTGAGATCAGGTGGTAGAAAACAGAAAAATCCGCGGCGGGCAGGCCGTCACGGTGCGTGCGCAGTCGCTCGTCCATGCCGTGCAGGTCAAACAGCATTACGTAAGGTTTCGGTAATTTCTTCAGGAAATCACCCACCTCAAGCAGTTGTTCGCGCTTCACCCAAACGACCGGGACGCCGGTGCGGGTTGGCTGAACGGTAAAGGCATCCGGCCCAAAACGATTGCGCAGTTCGCCAATCACCGGGTCATCAAGGTGATCGCGGGTTTGCCAGGCTGGTGCGGCGTCATGCGCGGTTAAATCGGTCATATTGTTCACCATTGCAAAAGGTCCGTGGTGACTGCTGGCGAGGCTTCGCGCTGTTGTAGATTGATTTGCGAAGTTGCTATCCCGCCCGCAGGCGCAAGTTAAATCTCGTCCGGCGTCCGCAGATTGGTCACTGCAATACGTTCGCCGCGTTTACGCTCACGTTCCGATTGCATATTGGCGCGGTAGACGCCCTGATCGCCAACCACCCACGAAAGCGGGCGACGTTCTTTACCAATGGATTCCTGTAGCAGCATCAGCGCCTGCATATAAGCCTCCGGACGCGGTGGACAGCCCGGGATATAAACATCAACCGGAATAAATTTATCCACGCCCTGCACAACGGAATAGATATCGTACATACCGCCGGAGTTGGCGCATGCGCCCATTGAGATAACCCACTTCGGCTCCAGCATCTGGTCATAAAGGCGCTGAATGACCGGGGCCATTTTGGTAAAGCAGGTCCCGGCCACCACCATCAGGTCCGCCTGACGCGGGGAGGCGCGCAATACTTCTGCGCCAAAACGCGCAACGTCATGCACCGCAGTGAATGACGTCACCATTTCCACGTAGCAGCAAGAAAGGCCAAAGTTGTAAGGCCAGATTGAGTTCTTACGGCCCCAGTTCACCATGTCATGCAACGCGTGTTCGAGTTTGCCCATATACACGCTTTTATTGACTTCTTGCTCCAGGGGGTCGGTTACGATCTCCTGTTTTTGCAGGGGGTAACGGTCGTTCTCACCGTTAGGATCGATGCGGGTGAGCGTATAATCCATCTTATTGCCTCGCTTTTACTGCGTATGACGGTTAGTGGGACTGCCTGTTTCCGGGTTAACCAGCGTGCGACGGGAACGCGCAGGCGTCCAGTCCAGGGCGCCGATACGAACGAGGTAAACCAGACCAGCCAGTAGCACTAAAATGAAAATGGCGGCTTCCACAAAGCCGACCCAGCCGCTTTCACGGATAGAAGTCGACCATGCGTAGAGATACAGGGCTTCCACGTCGAAGATGACAAAGAACATGGCTACCAGATAAAACTTCGCAGAAAGGCGTAAGCGAGCAGAACCAACGGAGTCGATCCCCGATTCAAACGGCGTGTTTTTGCTACGCGCCCGCGCGCGTCCGCCGAGGTACCAGCCGCCAACCAGCATCAGGCAGCACAGACCAATAGCAATAATGAGAAATATAGCGAATGCCCAATGATGAGCGATAACTTCAGTGGATGTTGACATACGCATTGCTTAACCAAAAAAGTGTAGCGCTAAAACCCTCTGCTCTTACCGGCAGATGAACGCCACAGCGTTTCACAGGGAGGAATAAAAAAATAGCCGTGCAAAAAGCGTCCTTGATTGTTGATGTGGAAGGCCAGTTGCGGTGGCTTTTTACCCCTTTCGTTAACCTTTTGTCAACTTTAACAAAAGTTTTCACAACATTAATTTACATTGGATTCTTTTCATTAACATTAAATGCCCTTTTCTGCTAAGTAGCCTTGCATATCGAAGGGATTTAGTGCTGGTGAATCGTGTCCGTTTCCGCCGTAAATCAAAATTACCCGCCTATTTTGACAGGATTTAGCCACGATTCATCCCCCTAAGTAGGGGTATTTTCTTGATCTATGACACGGTTTTGTTAATTCAATCAAAAAAACGGCAACAAACTATCCGGTTTTTTAACATTAGCAGGAAGTATTAAACGTGCAGAAAAAATTGAGGCGAAACGATGAACAGGAAGATTAACCGTATGATTTCAATCAAAAACAACCAATAAAACATGTAATTCATCAAAAAAAATTGAAAAAAAGAACCACTGCGTTCATTTCGCACATTTGTGGTTCTTTTTCGCACTTACATTTTGTTACCAGATTTCGTGCCTTTTGTCGGACTTTCCCCTTCATGAAACAGGGGATGATCTTCTCCCCCTTCCGGGGTATAAACGCGCTGCACAGACCACGGTTGATGTTCTGCGCTCAGTGACTGAAAAATGACGCGCGCCAACTCACTGACCTTCTGAGGATAACAGCTCAGCATATAGTGCGTGTCCGGCAGCCCGGGTAACCCTTCGCTCTTACCGGGCACCCGAAACTCTCTCCCCATCATCTCTACCGGTTGCGCGGTCACGCCAAGACCCGCTTTCACCGCCGCTTTCACGCCGGCGATTGAGGACGCCGCGTGGGCAAGATGCCAGGGGATCCGGGCGGCATTGAGGGCGGTAATCATTGCTTCACGGAGCGTGTCAGGCGTATCGGTCAGGACCAGCGGTACAGACTCGCCCTGTGGCAGGATATAATCGGCTGCGCAGTACCATAACGTTGGTGATGTACGTAACCTTATCTGTTCATAACCGCTTGTCTGCCGGGTGGTCAACGCAAGATCGATTGCCCCGTTCGCCAGCCTCTTTTCAACATCAACATGATTGAGCGCTTTGATTTCGAGAGTCAGCCTGGGATAAAAACTGCCGATTCGGTTCAACAAGAAAGGCAAAATAGTCTCCGCCGTCTCATCAGATGCGCCGATCGTGAGCGTTCCCTGCAAACTACCGAACATCAGCGACATGCAGGCTTCATCATTAAAACGCAGAATTTTCCGCGCGTATCCCAGTAGCTGAATGCCCTGTTCCGTCAGAAGTTTATTGCGCCCATGACGAGCAAAGAGCTCTTTTCCTACCAGCTGCTCCAGCCTCTGCATTTGCTGGCTTACTGCCGACTGGGTACGGCGTACTGCAGTAGCCGCAGCGGCAAATGTGTTGAGATCGGCGACAGCAACAAAGGTTCTTAACAGATCGAGGTCTAAATTTAGTATCGGGCGATTTTCATTTATCATATTGGCTTCACTTACAGGCGACTGAGCGCCTGGCCCACAGGGCTGTTTCACTTGCCATTTTGACTCGGACAGCGCTCAAACAAAATGCGTTCGATGTTGAACGCACACCAGTGCGGCCCTGAAGGTGAGCGAAGCGAATAATCCCACGTACGAGTATTACGTGTACGCTCCGGGCTCGAAACGCCGTCCGTGCCTGTATTGCTTTTGAAAGCACTCATCAGCCGCAAATGCACGGAATCGCTGAGTAATATTTTGTGATACACCCTGGCGCGTTTAATTACGCTGACGCCGTTTACTGTGACGCGGCGCAAAAATAACCCTCAACGCTCATCCTTTTACGCACCACAAACATCCAAACTGATGTCGGCACTCAACAACACAAACAAAAACCTGCAATAACAATATATTAATAATATCACAACCGCTGTCTGGCTTGCCTGGCATCAATATTA
The DNA here is from genome assembly GCF_043832615.1 of Klebsiella sp. KE9456. NCBI lineage: Bacteria > Pseudomonadati > Pseudomonadota > Gammaproteobacteria > Enterobacterales > Enterobacteriaceae > Klebsiella > Klebsiella sp. KE9456. The sequence goes on along the minus strand of NZ_JBDYQK010000008.1, from coordinate 203,703 downwards.
ACGATGATATTCTAACCGAAAAAAACAATATTTATAAGCGTTATTAACTTGTCTTATCGCCCATTTTAAACACGATTCTACGCATTAATTAAATTAACAGCCGATAAAATTTTATTTGCATAAAATAAAAATTACTCATCGATTAAATGCTTTTATTAAAAATATCAGGCAAGCTTGTTACAAAGTCTTGTAGCCTGTGAATTAAACGTTTAGCAAAAAGAAGTGACTCTTTTACGTAAAAACAAACGGACACCCCTCAAGACAACAAACCATATAACTGTTCGAAAAAATTAAAAAAATCACAACATATGACCACAAACTAGCCATATAAAGGCATAATCCACAAACAAAACCAACAATCATCAGGAATATTGATTACTCCAAAAAAACAAAAACGACAAAATCTTCTCCTGTTAACCCTTCAAAATGACCGGGATGGGGAGTACATTATTTCGTGCTGACTTCCACGGCAGGGAGTGGCACTAACAGCTAAAAGGTCAAAGGTTCATGTCCCCCATCGAAAAATCCAGCAAATTAGATAACGTCTGTTACGATATCCGCGGCCCGGTTCTGAAAGAAGCGAAACGCCTTGAAGAAGAAGGCAACAAAGTCCTGAAGCTGAACATCGGCAACCCGGCGCCATTCGGCTTTGATGCCCCCGACGAAATCCTCGTTGACGTCATCCGTAATCTCCCCACCGCCCAGGGTTATAGCGACTCAAAGGGTCTATATTCCGCACGCAAGGCCATCATGCAACACTACCAGGCGCGTGGAATGCGAGATGTTACGGTCGAAGATATTTATATCGGCAACGGCGTTTCCGAACTGATCGTCCAGGCTATGCAGGCGCTGCTGAACAGCGGCGATGAAATGCTGGTGCCTGCGCCAGATTATCCCCTGTGGACTGCCGCCGTGGCGCTTTCCAGTGGCAAAGCGGTGCACTATCTTTGTGATGAATCTTCTGACTGGTTCCCGGACCTCGACGATATCCGCGCCAAAATCACCCCGCGCACCCGCGGTATCGTGATCATCAACCCGAATAACCCGACCGGCGCGGTGTACTCAAAAGAGTTGCTGATGGAGATCGTTGAGATCGCCCGTGAAAATAACCTGATTATTTTCGCCGATGAGATCTACGACAAGATCCTTTACGATGACGCGCAGCACCACTCAATTGCGCCGCTGGCGCCGGATCTGCTCACCGTGACCTTTAACGGCCTGTCAAAAACCTACCGCGTTGCCGGTTTCCGCCAGGGCTGGATGGTGCTTAACGGCCCGAAGAAACACGCAAAAGGTTATATCGAAGGCCTGGAGATGCTGGCCTCTATGCGCCTGTGCGCTAATGTCCCGGCCCAGCACGCGATTCAAACGGCCCTCGGCGGCTATCAGAGCATCAGTGAATTTATTGTACCTGGCGGTCGCCTGTACGAGCAGCGTAACCGCGCCTGGGAGTTGATCAACGAAATCCCCGGCGTCTCCTGCACCAGGCCGCAGGGCGCGCTGTATATGTTCCCGAAAATTGACGCGAAACGCTTTAATATCCATGACGACCAGAAGATGGTGCTCGATTTCCTGCTGCAGGAGAAAGTCCTGCTGGTTCAGGGCACCGCCTTTAACTGGCCATGGCCGGATCACGTGCGTATCGTCACCCTTCCTCGCGAAGACGAACTGGCAATGGCAATCACCCGCTTCGGGCGTTTCCTTTCCGGTTATCATCAGCTCTGATTTCGTCAGATCCGCCGCCGGGACTTGTTGCATCCGGCGGCATTCCCGGCGCACAATGGCTCCCGACGTTGTTACTGATTAAGGGTTCCTATGAGTCAGAGTCATTTTTTTGCCCACCTTTCCCGCCTGAAACTCATCAATCGCTGGCCGCTGATGCGCAATGTGCGCACAGAAAACGTATCCGAACACAGTTTGCAGGTCGCGATGGTGGCTCACGCACTGGCGGCGATTAAGAACCGAAAATTTGGCGGTCAGGTTAACGCCGAACGGATTACGCTGTTGGCGATGTACCACGATGCTTCGGAAGTCCTGACCGGCGATCTCCCTACCCCGGTGAAATATTTCAACTCGCAGATTGCTCAGGAGTACAAAGCCATTGAGAAAATCGCCCAGCAAAAGCTGGTCGATATGGTGCCTGACGAACTGCGGGATATTTTTGCTCCGCTAATTGACGAGCGTCACTATAGCGAAGAAGAGAAAGCGCTCGTTAAGCAAGCCGATGCGTTATGCGCCTATCTGAAATGCCTTGAAGAGCTGTCGGCGGGTAACAATGAGTTTTTGCTGGCCAAAAGCCGCCTTGAGAAAACGTTGGAATCACGCCGCAGCCCGGAGATGGACTATTTTATGCGAGTATTTGTACCAAGTTTCCATCTTTCGCTTGATGAAATCAGCCAGGATTCACCGCTGTGAATCCCAATTTCCCGGGCAGTATCAGCTGACCGGGAAACTCATCAGAACGGAAACAGTACCGGAATCAGCAGTACGCACACCACCATGACCAGTATAGTGAACGGTACGCCGATCTTCACAAAATCGCTGAATGTGTACTTACCGGGCCCCAACACCAGAGTATTCACCGGAGAAGATACCGGTGTCATAAACGCCGCCGATGCGGCCATAGCCACCACCATCGCAAAAGGATAAGGCGATACGTCCATCGACCTGGCCGCCGCCAGCGCAATGGGCGCCATCAACACCGCGGTCGCGGTATTTGAAATAAACAAACCTATCGCCGCACACATCACGAACAGGCATGCCAGCATCAGATAGGGACCTTTGCTGCCCGCCACGTCCATCAAACCTCTGACAACCAGGTCAACACCACCTGTTTTCTGCAACGCCAGCGCAAACGGCATCATCCCGACAATCAAAATAATACTCGGCCAGTGAATCGCTTTATACGCGCTCTCAGCATTAATACAGCGAAATTTGCCCATCAATAAACAGGCGATGATTGCCGCGATTGGATTGGGGATCTCGTCGGTAAGCATGAGTGCGACCATCAATACCAGGCAGAATATTGCATGTGGCGCCTGGCTGTGCGCAGGAGAGGCATCGTTGACTTCAATTGGCATATTCAACACCACGAAGTCGCGCCCTCGTTTAGCCAGTGCGGCAATCTGTCGCCAGTTGCCCACAACCAGCAGAATATCGCCGAGCTGTAGCGCTTCATCAATGACCGCGCCATCAATGGCCTTACCGTCTCGCTTTAAGCCCACGATATTGAGATCAAAACGGGTACGAAAGGCGATCTCACGTACCGTCTTGCCCACCAGTTCGGAATCCGGAATAAGGGAAACTTCCGCCATCCCCACATCCAGCGCCTGATCGGAAAAATATTCGCCTCGCAGCACCATGGGCTCCAGCATTTGCTCGCCGCAGAACTGGCGTAAATCCACGTCCGAGGCGGACATATCAATCAGCAGAACATCGCGGGCACGGAATTCTGATACCCCATTAACGTTAACAATTACTCGCCGAAAGCGCCTCCAGCGCTCAACGCCGATAACGTTAGCCCCGTAACGTTCGCGAAGCTTCAGGTCATCCAGGCGCTGGCCAATCATCGGCGAACCGGGACGAATCGCCAGGCGGCGCGCCCTGCCGGTCAGATGGTAATCCTTGATTAAATCACGAAAAGTGCTCCGTTTACGGCCGTCGCGCACCTGCTCGCCCTCTTCTCCTTTCAGCATAAAGCGCATTACCAGCATATAGAGAATGCCCAGCACCAGTACCACCAGGCCGATTGGCGTCACGCTGAAAAAGCCGAATCCCTGCAACCCTTCACGCAACATCTCACTATTGACCACCAGGTTAGGCGGCGTGGCGACCAGCGTCATCATCCCGCTAATCAGCCCGGCGAAGCTGAGCGGCATCATCAACCGCGAAGGCGAGGTATTCATGCGCATTGAAACGCTAAGCACCACCGGGATAAAAATGGCTACCACGCCCGTCGAACTCATAAAGGCGCCCAGCCCGGCGACGGTCAGCATTAAAAAAACCAGCATTTTTGTTTCGCTGTTACCGGCCACCTTCACCAGCCAGGCCCCCATTTTGCTGGCGACTCCGGTGCGTACCAGACCATCGCCGATGATAAACAGCGCGGCGATAAGGATAACGTTGGGATCGCTAAACCCCGAGAAAGCCTCGCTAAGGGTTAGCGTATTGCTGAGGATAAAAGCGACAATCACCAACAATGCGATAGCGTCCATGCGTACTTTCCCGGTGGCAAAGAGCACGACGGCTACGGCAAGCAGAGATAACACCCAGATCAATTCACCGTTCACAACTTATCCTTGTCCGAAAATAGAGTCGAAAGTTTGGCATAAAAATGCCCCGTCAACGCGGGGCCAAATCATGAGATTAGTCTTTTAGAATAACATTCACATTGCCGTCAGGAAGACGCTCGATCGCCAGGCTCTCAAGCGTCGTTAGCACCAGATCCGCTTCATCAAGACGCGGCGCGTCGGCGGGGACATTCACCGCAATCGTACGGCAACCCGCAGCCAGACCGGAGAGCAGCCCGGCGGGGGCATCTTCCACAACGGCGCACTGTTCCGCCGCCAGACCCAACAATTCAGCGCCCAGCAGATAAGCGTCCGGCGCGGGTTTTCCATGCTTAACACGCTCGGCGGTGACAAAAACGTTGGCGTCTGGCAGACCTGCCGCACGATGGCGGGCATGGGCGACAGGTATCGAACCTGAAGTCACAATTGCCCAGGGAATGCCTGCTTTGTCCAGAGTATTGAGCAATGCGATCGCTCCGGGCAGCGCCGTAACGCCATCAGTATCCGTCGCTTCGACCTTTTCCAGCCAGGCAAACTCAGCCTGAATCTCCTCTTCGCTACGCCCCGGGAGAAAATGACGCAGCGACGTTATCGCCTGTTTGCCATGAATGAAGCTCAGCACGTCATGGTGGGCAATGCCGAATCGATCCGCCCACCGACACCAGGAACGCTCTACCACCGGCAACGAATTAACCAATGTCCCGTCAAGATCAAACAGGAACCCCTTACACTGCACGGCAACCTCCATCAGGCATTGATGATTTGATTAATTTCATTACTGCTTAAGTGATACTGACGTGGGCAAGCGTGCCAGGTACTCAGCATACGCTGGTATTTTTCCCACATTGGCGTCTGGGAGTTGAAGCCATGCGTCCCGGCATCAAAATGGCTGTAGCGCCCTTCAACATTAACCATAAAACGCACATATCCGAGATAGCGCGCTTCAGTGGCCACATCAAAGCCAAGGAAAGTTACCCGACGCTCATCAATGCCACTGGCGTCCTTCAGGTTAGTCCAGGAGACATTCAGCGCATGATACATCTCCATAATATCAATGATGGTACGGCAAGTTTCCTCGGTAAGCTGGCCAAACTCGCGATCAAGCTCGCGCATCTGCAACCCATATCCACGCTCAATGATGGTCTGTAGACGGCGGTAACGCTCGGCGTTGTCCGGGTCGAGCATCGTCATCATCTTGTACTGATTCGACAAAATCAGACGTTGCGCATTGGTCATTTCCATTTTTGACTCCTGTAGCACTTTACGGCGTGAAAAAAGAAGGCGCATAAATTATGCGCCTTCTTTTATATGCGTTTTCCTGATCCAATTACAAATCATCAAGGAAAGTTTTATCCAGTTGTTTGAAGGCACGCTTAAGCGTGTCAGCTAAAGCCTGATAATCAGGCTTACCATCGACAGGCGTCAGCGCCTGACCCGCCTCTTGCAATTTAACCCGCACTTCGTAAAACCAGTTCAGCACCGACGGCGGCAAAGGGGTGACCGAACGCTTACCAAGCCACCATAACCCCTGCATCGGCAGGCTCAATGCGAACAGCGCGGTAGCCACCGCCGGCCCCAACTGGCCGCCGAGCGCAATTTGCCAGCACAGCGTGAAAACCGCTACCGGCGGCATAATGCGGATCGCATAGCGAGTCGCGCGAATAATGCGATTTTCGATAAATACCGGGGCAAGGCGTTTATCCAGAGGCCAGGTCTTTGCATAGTGCTGCCCGTGGCGAAACAGACCAAAAAAACTCACAGGGCGTTTCTCAGAACCAGACATGACTCACCTCAACTTTACATGTAAAACTTAAAAAATTTGTGCAAAACACCAACTATGCATGACAACGTTCAAAAGATTTTGGCAATGGATGCGTCAATCAGGTATTCTGTGCGCACCTGAAGGGGCGGTTAGACCCTTTTACCAGGTTAGTAAAATTATCGCATATTCTGCCATTGGCTGAAAATCAGGCAAATGGCATAAAATCAAATGTACTTCTCTCATCGTGCCCTAAAACAGTACAAGGCATGATGTTAATCATAAATGTCGATGTCATCCTGCGCTACGCTTTGTGACATTCTGACGTTTTTTTTAGCCACGTATCATCATAAAGGTACTTCCATGTCGAGTAAGTTAGTACTGGTTCTGAACTGCGGTAGCTCCTCACTAAAATTTGCTATCCTTGACGCCCTCAACGGCGACGAATACCTGTCCGGTTTAGCCGAATGCTTCCATCTCCCGGAAGCGCGTATCAAATGGAAAATGGACGGCAGCAAACAAGAGGCTGATTTAGGCGCTGGCGCCGCTCACAGTGAAGCGCTTAACTTTATCGTTAACACTATTCTGGCACAAAAACCAGAGCTGTCTGCGCAGTTGACCGCAATTGGCCATCGCATCGTTCATGGCGGCGAGAAATACACCCGTTCCGTCGTGATCGATGACTCCGTCATTCAGGGGATCAAAGACGCCGCGTCTTTCGCTCCGCTGCATAACCCGGCGCACCTGATCGGTATTGCGGAAGCGCTGAAGTCATTCCCGCACCTGAAAGAGAAAAACGTTGCCGTATTCGACACCGCTTTCCATCAGACGATGCCGGAAGAGTCTTACCTCTACGCCCTGCCGTACAGCCTGTACAAAGAACACGGCATACGCCGCTACGGCGCACACGGCACCAGCCACTTTTATGTGACTCAGGAAGCCGCGAAAGTTCTGAACAAACCGGTTGAAACGCTGAATATCATCACCTGCCACCTGGGTAACGGAGGCTCTGTTTCCGCTATTCGTAACGGGAAATGCGTTGATACCTCCATGGGGCTGACCCCGCTGGAAGGTCTGGTTATGGGAACCCGTTCAGGCGATATCGACCCGGCAATCATTTTCCATCTGCACGATACGCTGGGCATGAGCGTTGACGCGATCAACAAAATGCTGACTAAAGAGTCCGGCCTGCTCGGTCTGACCGAAGTCACCAGCGACTGCCGCTATGTTGAAGACAACTATCAGGAAAAAGCGGATGCTCGCCGTGCAATGGACGTTTACTGTCATCGTCTGGCAAAATACATCGGTTCCTACACCGCGCTAATGGAAGGTCGTCTCGACGCGGTTGTGTTTACCGGTGGTATCGGCGAAAACGCGGCGATGGTTCGCGAGCTGTCCCTCGGCAAACTTGGCGTACTGGGCTTCGAAGTTGATCACGAACGTAACCTGGCCGCCCGTTTCGGCAAATCTGGCTTCATCAACAAAGAAGGCACTCGCCCGGCCGTTGTCATTCCGACTAACGAAGAACTGGTTATCGCGCAAGACGCCCACCGTCTGACCGCCTGATTCCACACCGCCAGCTATAACCCTAAATAATTCGAGTTGCAGGAAGGCGGCGACGCAGAGAATCCCCAGGAGCGTACGAGTAGTACGTGACTGGGGTGAGCGACAAATCTGTCCGGAACAGATTTGAACGCCGTGTAGCGGCGACCCGTAAGGGAGAGGCTCATGGATGAGCCGAGTAACAAAGCCAACGCACATGTAACTTGAGTATGACGGGAAGCTGGTGGTGTAGTTTTGTATCCCGCCTGATACTGGCGGTAACGAAAGAGGATATATCGTGTCCCGTACAATCATGCTAATCCCTACCGGAACCAGCGTAGGCCTGACCAGCGTCAGCCTCGGTGTTATCCGTGCCATGGAACGTAAGGGCGTTCGTCTGAGCGTCTTTAAACCAATCGCGCAACCACGTGCCGGTGGCGATGCGCCTGACCAGACGACAACCATCATTCGCGCGAACTCCGACCTTCCGGCCGCAGAACCGTTGAAAATGAGCCACGTCGAGTCCCTGCTCTCCAGCAATCAGAAAGACGTGCTGATGGAAGAGATCATCGCCAACTACCACGCCAACGCTCAGGACGCGGAAGTGGTGCTGGTTGAAGGTCTGGTGCCAACCCGCAAACACCAGTTTGCCCAGTCGCTGAACTACGAAATCGCCAAAACGCTGAATGCGGAAATCGTCTTCGTGATGTCCCAGGGCACCGATACGCAGGAACAACTGAAAGAGCGCGTTGAGCTGACTCGTAGCGGTTTCGGCGGCGCAAAAAACACCAGTATTACCGGGGTTATCGTCAACAAACTGAACGCGCCGGTTGACGAACAGGGCCGCACTCGTCCTGACCTGTCGGAAATCTTCGATGACTCTTCCAAAGCAAAAGTCGTGAAGATCGATCCCGCTCAGTTGCAAAGCGGGAGTTCATTGCCGGTTCTGGGCGCAGTGCCGTGGAGCTTTGATCTGATCGCCACCCGTGCGATCGATATGGCTCATCACCTGAATGCCACCATCATCAACGAAGGCGATATCAATACCCGTCGCGTGAAGTCAGTCACTTTCTGTGCGCGTAGTATCCCGCACATGCTGGAGCACTTCCGCGCCGGCTCTCTGCTGGTGACCTCCGCTGACCGTCCTGACGTGCTGGTCGCCGCCTGCCTGGCGGCGATGAATGGTGTGGAAATCGGCGCAATCTTGCTGACCGGCGGCTACGAAATGGACGCGCGCATCAGCAAATTGTGCGAGCGCGCATTTGCTACCGGCCTGCCGGTATTCATGGTCAATACCAATACCTGGCAGACCTCTCTGAGCCTGCAGAGTTTCAATCTGGAAGTACCAGTTGACGATCACGAGCGTATCGAGAAAGTTCAGGAGTACGTAGCTAACTATATCAATGCCGACTGGATTGAATCCCTGACCGCCACCTCCGAGCGCAGCCGTCGTCTCTCCCCGCCCGCCTTCCGTTATCAGCTCACTGAGCTGGCGCGTAAAGCAGGCAAGCGCGTTGTTCTGCCGGAAGGTAACGAACCGCGCACCGTTAAAGCCGCGGCAATCTGCGCCGAGCGCGGTATCGCAACCTGCGTGCTGCTGGGCAACCCGGATGAGATCACCCGTGTTGCCGCCTCTCAGGGCGTTGAACTGGGTACCGGTATCGAAATCGTCGACCCGGAAGTGGTGCGCGAAAGCTATGTTGCCCGCCTGGTCGAACTGCGTAAGAACAAGGGCATGACTGAAGCCGTCGCCCGTGAGCAACTGGAAGATAACGTGGTTCTCGGCACGCTGATGCTGGAACAGGACGAAGTTGATGGTCTGGTATCCGGCGCGGTGCATACCACCGCCAACACCATTCGTCCGCCGCTGCAGTTGATCAAAACCGCACCGGGTAGTTCTCTGGTCTCCTCCGTGTTCTTCATGCTGTTGCCAGAACAGGTTTACGTTTACGGCGACTGTGCGATCAACCCGGATCCGACCGCTGAGCAACTGGCTGAAATCGCAATCCAGTCCGCAGACTCTGCCGCTGCCTTCGGCATTGAGCCGCGCGTGGCGATGCTTTCCTACTCTACGGGTACCTCTGGTGCAGGTAGCGATGTAGAGAAAGTACGTGAAGCGACACGCCTGGCGCAGGAAAAACGTCCTGATCTGATGATCGACGGTCCGCTGCAGTATGATGCTGCGGTTATGGCTGACGTCGCGAAATCCAAAGCGCCGAACTCTCCGGTTGCCGGTCGCGCTACCGTGTTCATCTTCCCGGATCTGAACACCGGTAACACCACTTATAAAGCCGTACAGCGTTCTGCCGACCTGATCTCCATCGGGCCAATGCTGCAGGGGATGCGTAAGCCGGTGAACGACCTGTCCCGCGGCGCGCTGGTTGACGATATCGTCTACACCATCGCCCTGACCGCGATTCAGTCTGCTCAGCAGCAGTAAGCTAAAAGACCCGGCTGCAGCGCTGACCGGGTCTATCGTTTTACAGGCCGAATTCGCGAAACGCGACCCGGCAAAAATGGCGACCATATAGCAGGGTCGCCATTTTATTTACAGTAGCTCTCGTGCCGCCGAGACTATATCATGCGCCGTGAGGCCATACTCCTTCTGCAAAAAGTCCTGCGTCCCCACCTGACCATAACGTTCTTTTACCCCCACGCGACGCATCGGTACCGGACAGGTTTCCACCAGTACTTCCGCCACCGCCGAACCCAGTCCGTTATGGATACTGTGGTTTTCGCAAGTCACGATACGCCCGGTTTTCTCGGCGTAGTTTTTCACCAGCATGCGATCGATGGGTTTCAGGGTAAACATATCAATCACTGCCGCGCTCACGCCTTCCTGCGCAAGCTGACGACTCGCTTCCAGCGCCTCCGACACCATAATACCGTTGGCAATCAGAGTGATATCATCCCCTTCACGCAGAACATTACCCTTACCGATGGTAAAGGTTGACCCCGGTGCATACACGCTCGACGCCTGCTTGCGAATCGTGCGTACCCAGTAGAAGCCGTCAAGATCGATAAGCTGACGCAGTATATCCTCAAACATCACTGCATCAGTCACTTCCAGCACTACTGAATGTGCCAGACCGCGCACAATTCCCATATCTTCAAAAGACATGTGGGTGCCGCCATTATGGCACGCGGTAATACCGGCATCCGAGGCGATCACCTTGACATTATTGCGCTGATAATCCAGTGACATAAATAGCTGGTCAAAACAGCGCCGACTGGCGAAAGCGGTAAAGGTGTGCACAAACGGTTTACGCCCGGTCAACGCTAACCCGGCAGCAGTGCCAATCACGTTAGCTTCCATAATACCGCAGTTGATGACGTGCTGTGGGTAATCCCGCGCCACGCCGTCCATCGCCATGGAGCTCATCAGGTCCGCTTCGAGGGCGATAATCGGGCGACCAGCTTCGATTTGCCGGGTGACGAATGCGGCATAAATTTTGCGCATCTCCGTTGCGTCTTTTTGTCCCGCTGGTGCAACCTTAATCATGCTCAGCCTCCCGTTGGCGAATGAACTCGTTTAGCGTCTCTTTCATCTCTTTCGTCAGACGCAAATGATGACTATTACTGAGCTTCTCAAGATACGGCACGCCCTGCCCTTTAATGCTGTCCAGGATCACCACGCGCGGACGCGCGTCCACCGGCGGAACGGGTTGCGCTGCAGCCAGCAGCCCGGGTATGTCATCGCCTTTGACGGTAACAACATCGAAACCAAAGGCGCGGAATTTATCTTCCAGGTTGAAAGCGCGAATAATTTCATCCAGCTTGCCGTCAAGCTGTAGCTTGTTCCAGTCAACAAACACCGTCAGATTATTCAGACGGTGGTGGGCAATGAACTGGAACGCTTCCCAGCACTGGCCTTCATTCAGTTCGCCATCGCCGACGATGCAAAATACTCGATTCGCGCGTCCCGCCAGCTTATGGGACAACGCCATCCCGCCAGCAATAGAAATCCCTTGCCCCAATGACCCCGTCGTCGCATCCACACCGCGCGTTTTCAGCCGGTCCGGATGGCTTGGCAAGCGCGTACCATTCTGATTAAGCGTACTCAGTTCCTCTATCGGGAAATATCCCTTAATCGCCAACGTACTGTAGAGCGCCGGGCCAGCATGGCCTTTTGATAACACAAAATAATCACGCTCTGGCCAGTCCGGATCCGCCGGGTCGATTTTCATCACCGCGCCGTACAGCACGGCCAGCGTTTCCACTACTGACATGCTGCCGCCATAGTGCCCGAAACCAAGATTGGTCAGCGATTTCAGGGTGGCGAGACGAATATTACGCGCCAGTTCAGTCACTTCTTTCACATTCATGATTTAGCTCCGGTGTTCTCCTGCGCGCTACCGCCCACAGATTTCTTTTTCGCCAACACGTTGTAGACAACCAGCAGCGCGAACAACACGACAACAAGGCCGGTAATGGCAAGCGGCGACAGGTAGCGGGCCAGATTCCCCAGCACAATACCCACGGCGCCAAAATCAGCATCTGAGAAGGTGGTATTGGCAAAACCAATCGCCCCCAGTACAGGCAACAACAGCACCGGCAGGAAAGTGATCAGCAGCCCGTTAGCGAACGCGCCGATCATCGCGCCGCGCCGTCCACCGGTGGCATTGCCAAACACGCCGGCTGTCGCGCCAGTAAAGAAATGCGGCACGACGCCCGGTAGAATCAGGACCCACTTAAATTGCCCGCAGAGGAACAGCCCCACTAATCCACCGAGGAAGCTAAACAGAAAACCAATCAGCACCGCATTAGGCGCGTAGGGATAGACCACCGGACAGTCCAGCGCCGGACGCGCGTTAGGCACCAGCTTTTCCGAGAAGCCGGTAAAAGCCGGTACAATTTCCGCCAGAATCAGGCGAACCCCCTGCAGAATGATAAATACCCCGGCAGCGAAGGTAATCGCCATAATGATGGCGTATACCAGATAGTTCTGACCGCCGCTGAAGGTGCTTTCAACATATTCACGCCCTGCGCTGACCGCCATAATCAGGTAGATAATCATCATGGTCAGGGAAATAGAGATAGAACTGTCACGCAGGAAACTCAGGTTCTTCGGCAGATTCATCTCTTCGGTTGAACGCGAGCCTTTACCGCAGACGCTGCCGATCCAGCCCGACAGGACGTAACCCAGCGTGCCAAAGTGGCCGAAAGCAATATCATCCGTACCGGTAATACGCTTCATATAGCGCTGCGCCAGGGCCGGGAAGAACGCCATTACCAGTCCGAGGATCAGTGAGCCGGTAAATACCAGTCCCACGCCGTCGAATCCCGCCACGGTAAGAATGACGCCAATCATACAGGCCATATAGAAAGTATGATGTCCGGTCAGGAAGATGTATTTCAGGCGCGTAAAACGTGCAACCAGAATATTCGCCACCATCCCGAATGCCATAATCAGCGCGGTTGAAGCGCCATACTTCTCAAGGGCAATAGAAACTATCGCTTCATTATTCGGAATAATGCCCTGAATATTAAAGGCATGTTCAAACATTCCTCCTAACGGGTTCAACGAGCCAACGAGTACCGTCGCCCCGCCCCCCAGAACAATAAACCCTAATATCGTTTTAATTGTTCCCTTCACAACATCGGAAAAAGATTTTTTTTGCGCCACAAGGCCAATTAACGCAATTAATCCGACGAGTATTGAGGGAACTTTGAGAATATCAACAACAAAATTCAGCGTTTCAAGGATAAACATATCCGCCTCGCTATAAATAGTTATTGTTTAGCAAACCAGGCACGCAACTGCGCTTCGAGTTCGTTAATATCGATGATGTTGTTAATCACCACCAACTGGCTTTCCGGCACGCTGGCGCTGGCGGCGATATCTTTCGCCATCACAAACAAATCCGCCGCCCCTGGTGTTGCCGACGAAAGATCGGAGTGTTCCACTTCAGCCTCTATTTCGAGCTTTTTAAGGACTTTTTTAATATTCATCTCAACCATAAAACTACTGCCCAGGCCAGAACCGCAAATTGCCATAATTTTCATTGTTATCACCTTTTTTGGGTAGAGTACGTTCGCATCACGCAGGCGCGTAATGGGTAGAAATCAGATATTAAAATCAGGTCAGAAGCGCGCGATTATTCTTTTTATCTCCTCCAGGCTCGTTGCCTGATGTAATTTATGCATATCTGCCTCACTGGAAAATAGTTCGGCGAGGTCAGCAATCATTTCGATATGACTATGTTTATCCGGTGCCGCAAGCATAATGATAATATCAACCGGATCGAACTCTTCGGCGCCAAACGACACTCCCTGTTCCAGTTTCAGTAACGATAACCCTAAACCTTTCGCCCCCTCCTCTGGTCGCGCATGCGGCATCGCCAGACCTGGCGCCAGTACATAATACGGCCCCAGTTGATGGTGTTGCGCAATAATGGCCGCCACATATTCAGGCACAATAACGCCAGCTGCAAGCAGCGGGCGGGCGCACATCTCCAGCGCCTGCGGCCAGCTTTCTACACTCTGCCGCAGCGTAATCGTGGCATCTGAGAGCCATGTCTTCAGCATTTTTCCCCTCATCTTTTAACAAAAAAGATGAGCAAACTGTAGGCAAGCGGACAATAGTTATCTGCGATAAAGTTCACAAAGATAGCGCTACCAAAAGAGAATATGCAAAATTGTGATAGCGCTATCAATTCCGGTTGGTTGCATGAAAAGACGCTAAAAAAGCCCGTTTAAGGGGTATACTCCGTGACAGGTGAAGCAATGGATGATAATAAAAAGCGTCTGTTTAGCAGGAATATGTATGTCTCTAACCCGAAAACGGCGTAGCACCGGTAAGGTGACGATCGCCGATGTTGCTCAACTGGCTGGTGTAGGTACGATGACCGTCTCTCGCGCTCTTCGTACGCCCGAACAGGTTTCCGATAAGCTACGAGAAAAAATCGAAGCGGCGGTGCAGGAGCTCGGGTACATGCCTAATCTTGCCGCCAGCGCGCTGGCATCGGCCTCCTCAAGAACCATTGCCATGGTAGTACCCAATCTTGCAGAGGCGGGCTGCTCAGCAATGTTCGCCGGGCTGCAACAGGTATTACAACCCGCAGGTTATCAAATTATGCTGGCGGAATCGCAGCACCGTCTTGAGCAGGAAGAAAAATTGCTCGAAACGCTACTGGCCTCTAACATCGCCGCCGCCATTCTGCTTAGCGTTGAACACAGCGATACGGTGCGCCACTGGCTGAAAAACGCCTCAATTCCGGTGATGGAAATAGGCGCGATGCGCGCCGATCCTATCGACATGAATATCGGCATTGATTACGTGGCGGCGATGTTCGAGCTTACGGAAATGCTCATCCACCGCGGTTATCAGAATATCGCCCTGCTGTGCGCCAATCAGGAACAGTGGATTTTTCAGCAGCATTTACATGGGTGGTATAAAGCCATGCTGCGCCACCATATGTCCCCCAACCGGGTAATTAACGCCGCGCTGCCCGCCAGTTTTTCCACTGGCGCATCACAGCTCGCGGAATTTGTGCTGGCCTGGCCGGAGCTCGACGCGCTGGTTTGTGTTTCCGATGAGCTGGCATGCGGGGCGCTGTATGAGTGCCAGCGTCGACACATCAAAGTGCCTGATGATTTAGCCATCGTCGGCTTTGGGGATAGCGATGTCAGCCGGGTCTGTCAGCCGCCATTGACCACTATGGCGGTACCGCATCAAAAAATTGGCATCGAAGCCGGGAAAACGCTTCTGGAACGCCTTAATGAGGGAAACTGGCGCGACAGAAAACCTATCGCCTCCAGATTATGCATGCGGGACAGCTGTTAACGGCTACTCCGCCTGCGGCCGATGACAAAGCGGTATCGGATAATGTGCTCGCATTTGCGCCTGATGCGGCCTGCACGACCTTCAGCATTCGCGATGCAGGCTCGCGCAGGCGCCGCCGGGCGATTCGAAAAGCGCGCACGTTGTCAGTAATGCGTAGCGGCGGCTACTCCGCCTCTTCCTGTTTTTCGGCTTTCGCTGACTCATTATTGGCATTACGGGTCATCCACAGCGCCAGCGCCTTTAATGAATCGGGGGTGAACTCATCGCAGCGGGCGGTGATCTCTTCCGGAGTCAGCCAGCACACTTCACTCACTTCCTCTTCCTGCAGCGCGAAAGGCCCATGTGATACACAGCTAAACAGCGCGCCCCAGACGCGGCAGTGTTTATCTTCGTAGTAGAACTGACCGTGGTCGGCAAACGGTACGCCAGCAATACCCAGTTCCTCTTCCGCTTCACGGCGCGCGGACTCCAGCATTTGTTCATCAGCCTGCACCACGCCGCCGGCGGTCGCGTCCAGCATCCCCGGATGGAAATCCTTCGTTTCGGTACGACGCTGCACAAGTATTTTGCCCATCCCATCATGAACAACAATATAAGTCGCCCGGTGACGCAGGCACTCCGCACGCATTTGTTCACGGCTGGATTGCGCTATCACTTCATTGTTTTCATTAACAATATCGACCCACTCTGTGCTTGCCAAATGATTCTGTTCCGCCATCAGAAAACCTTACTTTTTAAAGCGCTCTCGCGGCGCGTCTATATGGTTGAGGGGTAAATTACGGGTAAATCGCGACCTCTGCAATAACCTGATTATCATCGAGTGCTAAAACCTGCAATTGCCCCCCATTCAGGAAGCCGTAGCTGGGGGCAAATCCCCCTTTAGGGATGCTGACCGAGCCGGGATTGAAGAGAAAAATGTCGTCGCGCTTCTCGGCAACCGGAATATGAGTATGACCATAAGCCAGCACATCGCCAGCGGCAAGCGGAGGCAAATTATCCGGGCTATACAGATGCCCGTGCGTCAAAAACAGGCGCGTTCGCGCGCTCAATACCTGCTGCCAGGGGGCGGTAATGGGGAAATGCAACAGCATCTGATCAACTTCGCTATCGCAGTTGCCGCGCACGGCAATCACCCGTTCCGCTACGCCATTTAGCTTCTCCGCAACCCGGGCAGGGGCATACCCTTCAGGCAGAGCGTTACGCGGCCCGTGATTCAGCACGTCGCCAAGGATCACCAGCCACTGCGCACCGCGTTGTGCGAACAGTTCAAGAACGCGCTCAGTTGCGGGCAGAGAGCCGTGGATATCCGATGCAAACATCAGCTTCATACATTCCATCTCCACGCATTACGATGCGCCTATAATAGCGGAACTGCCAGGGCTTATCAGCCAGCATGTTTGCCCGACAGTGTGAGGAAGCGCTGAACCGACGCCCGTTGCCACTGGAAAGCGGCGTAGTCAGCCAGCGCGCCAGGGACATCATCGCCGTTCAGGACCAACCGGTTGATCATCAACGCCAGGTCGCTATCGGCAACAGACCATTCGCCAAACAGATTCTGCTGGCCGTGGGCCAGCAAGCCGCTGGCGATTTCAAACAATTTTTCAGCGCTTCTCCGTCCGGCTTCACTCAGCGGCGGTTTCTTCGCGCCGGCAAACACCACGGTCGTCGGACGCTCTTCACGAATCGGCATCAGGTCGCTACGGAGCCAGGCCTGCACCTGACGCGCCCGCGCGCGCTTTTGCAGGTCATGCGGATAAAGTCGCTCCCACTCCGGCGGCGCGAAACGCTCATCCAGATATTCAGTAATTGCGGAGGATTCACTCAGGGAGAACGCGTCGACGTCCAACAACGGGACGCGACGGGTCGCAGAGTACCCCTTCCAGCCGCTCTGTAAGTGTTCTCCGCAATTAAGATTGACGGTTTTCAGCGTAAAAGGCAGGCTTTTTTCCCGTAGCGCAACATATACTGACATCACGTACGGCGAAAAAAAATCGGCATCAGACCACAGGGTAATGACGGGCTGGTTCATGGTGTCCTCAATAGCGAATAGGTCAGGGTACAAGAATCAACATATCCTGTCTTTCAGAGGATGTCACCGACGCCGCCATAAGGATTCTGCCTGAACCACTTGAGAGAGGTGAAATCGATAACAGACCCGGCACGTCAGCCAAATCGGGCGCCTTCGCCTATACTCGAAAAGTTTGCGCGCAATAACGGCGGGAGATGCCATGATCGATCTTTACTATGCCCCCACCCCCAATGGCAATAAAATCACGCTTTTCCTCGAAGAAGCGCAGCTAGCCTATCGCCTGATTCGGGTAGATATCAGCAAGGGAGAACAGTTTCGTCCGCAATTTCTCGCTATCTCACCGAATAACAAGATCCCGGCGATCGTTGATCACGCCCCCGCCGACGGCGGTGCGCCGTTAAACCTGTTTGAATCCGGAGAGATCCTGCTGTATCTGGCAGAAAAAACCGGCAAGCTACTGAGCGGTGAACTTCGCGAGCGTCACGTTACGCTGCAATGGCTATTCTGGCAGGTTGGCGGTTTGGGGCCGATGCTCGGGCAGAATCACCACTTTAATCATTTTGCCCCGCAGGCGGTTCCCTACGCCATTGAGCGCTATCAGGTGGAAACGCAACGTCTGTATGGCGTCCTCAACCGACGTCTTGGAGAGAGTCCCTGGCTTGGCGGAAACCACTACAGCATCGCCGATATTGCCTGCTGGCCGTGGATTAATGCCCATCAGCGTCAGCGCATCGATCTGGCAAATTTCCCGGCAGTACACAACTGGTTCGAGCGTATTCGCCAGCGTCCTGCCACCGTTGAAGTGCTCATGAAAATACAAGCCAATTAACCCTCTGCTCGCCAGCGCTGCTTTGATGTATGATTGCGGAAATTACTACACGGAGGAAGCCTGCAATGTCTCAACCAGACGCCATTATTCGAATTAAGAACCTGCGCCTGCGTACTTTTATTGGAATTAAAGAAGAAGAAATCGCCAACCGCCAGGATGTGGTGGTCAACGTCGCTATCCACTACCCGGCGGATAAATCCCGCAACAGCGAAGATATTAATGATGCGTTGAACTACCGCACGATCACCAAGCGCATCATTAGCCATATTGAGAATAACCGCTTCTCCCTGCTGGAAAAATTAACGCAGGATGTGCTCAATATCGCATGCGAACATCACTGGGTTACCTATGCTGAAGTAGAGATCGATAAACTGTACGCATTGCGCTATGCCGATTCAGTATCCATGACCATGAGCTGGCGACGGTAAGCGCATCTTAGGAGGCAGTATGAAAATTCTGCTTACTGGTGGCACCGGCCTGATTGGCCGACATCTTATCCCCCGGCTATTAGCGCTGGGGCATGACGTAACGGTTTCAACGCGCAGCCCTGAAAAGGCGAAAACCCGGCTCGATTCGCGCGTCACTCTGTGGCGCGATTTCGAAGGGCAGACAAATCTCAACGGCGTTGACGCCGTCATTAACCTGGCTGGCGAACCTATCGCCAATAAACGCTGGACGGCAGAGCAAAAGCAGCGACTGTGCCACAGCCGCTGGGATATCACGCAAAGACTGGTCGCGCTGATTCATGCCAGCGACACGCCGCCAGCGGTGCTGATTAGCGGTTCCGCTGCCGGATATTACGGCGACCTCGGCGAAGTGGTGGTGACCGAAGAAGAGCCGCCGCATAACGAATTTACGCATAAACTGTGCGCCCGCTGGGAGCAGATCGCCTGTGAAGCGCAAAACGAGCAGACCCGGGTCTGCCTGCTGCGCACCGGCATCGTGCTGGCGCCGCGAGGCGGTATTCTGGCCAAACTGACGCCAGCGTTTAAGCTCGGCCTCGGCGGCCCGATTGGCAGCGGCAGACAATACATGGCGTGGATCCACATTGACGATATGGTCAACGGCATTTTGTGGCTACTGGATAATGACCTGCGCGGCCCGTTTAATATGGTCGCTCCCTACCCGGTGCGCAACGAACAGTTTGCCCACGCGCTGGGTCATGCGTTGAACCGCCCGGCGATCTTCCGCGTCCCGGCTGCGGCTATCCGGCTGCTGATGGGAGAATCTTCCGTGCTGGTGCTCACCGGTCAGCGCATGCTGCCAAAACGGCTTGAAGCCTCCGGATTTGGCTTTCGTTGGTATGAGCTGGATGAAGCCCTGGCCGATGTGCTGAGCTAGTTCAACGCCCCTCATTTGGTCGGAACGTTATCCAGCAGCAATCGTTTTTGCAGTGGGTTAGGCGAAAATGGCATATGTTTAGTTTTCGCCCATTTTTAGCTTAGTGGCCTGTTCCGTTCACTAGAAATACGAGGGTCTTCGTTATATCCACCGCCTGTGACCGGCTTCACCTGGCGGCCAGTTATGGGTGCGGGCCTGCGTTCTCGCCAGGTTTCCAGATGCACGGCCCCCTTGCGGTGAGCCTGGGCTAACGCTGATGACAAACCGGCATCACATATTGTGCCGTTTTCGTGTCGGGTGGCGGATCACGCCTTACCCGACCTACAAAACCAGCAATATCATAAAGTTATGTATTCCACGCAGGCCTGCGCAAGCGAAGCGCCGCCGGGCAATGCGAAAAGAACGCGCGTTATCAGCAATCTGAGCTGAAGCTGTAACTCTCCCGCCGCTGTAGCGCATAAAAAACCGACGCTATTGTCAGCCTCAAAATCGCCTCAGGCGTTCGCCTGACCGCCACTTAACCGAACCGCGCACTCCGGCTGACGGCCCCTTAACTGACCCGCATGACTACTTCAACGAACCTTTCAGGAACTGCTGCAGGCGCTGACTTTTTGGGTTACCGAAGACCTCGTCGGGATGCCCTTCTTCTTCAATCTTCCCCTGATGAAGGAAAATCACGTGTGAAGAGACATGTCGGGCAAACCCCATTTCATGAGTCACCACGACCATGGTTTTCCCCTCTTCCGCTAACTGTTGCATAATACGCAATACCTCGCCCACCAGTTCCGGGTCGAGGGCCGATGTCGGTTCATCAAACAGCAACACCTCCGGCTCCATCGCCAGCGCACGAGCAATGGAAACGCGCTGCTGCTGGCCACCTGAAAGGTGTACCGGGTATTTACTCTGCTGGCGCTCATCAATACCCACTTTTGCCAGATATTTCACCGCCCTGTCGCGCGCGTCCTGTTTGCTCAATCCCAGCACCTGAATCGGAGCCTCCATGACGTTTTCCAGCACCGTCATGTGGCTCCAGAGATTGAAATGCTGAAACACCATTGTCAGTCGGGTACGCAGCAGACGCAGTTGGTTCTTGTCTGAAACCTTCAACTGGCCATCTTTATCACGAACCAGGCCAATATTTTGCCCGTTAACGACAATCGTGCCTTCACTGGGTTTTTCGAGAAAGTTAATACAGCGCAAAAAGGTGCTTTTACCGGAACCTGATGAACCAATAATACTGATTACGTCCCCGGCTTCCGCCCGCAGCGAGACGCCTTTCAGCACCTCCTGTTCGCCGTAACGTTTATGCAGATCGATTACATTTAATTTATTGTCGGACATGGCGTTCTCAGTGCGTCGAAGAGGGTTTGATATGCTGCAGCCAGCGCTTTTCCGCCTTGCGGAACAAGCTAATCAGCACATACGAGATAATTAAATACAGCACAGCGGCAATACCGAAGGCGGTAAACGGCTGGTAAGTTGCCGAGTTGATATCACGGGCGATTTTCAGCAGATCCGGCACCGTAGCGGTAAAAGCCAGCGCGGTGGAGTGCAGCATCAAAATCACTTCGTTGCTGTATGCAGGCAGAGCGATGCGTAGCGCGGAAGGCAAAATAATGCAGCGATACATTTTGACCGCTGAAAAACCATACGCCCGCGCCGCCTCAATCTCTCCGGCTGGCACCGAGCGAATCGCTCCGGCGAAAATCTCCGTGGTATACGCGCAGGTATTTAGCGTCAGCGCCAGCACCGTACAGTTGAGGCCGCTGCGAAAGAACGCGTTCAGCAGTTCTGTTCCTTTGACGATTTCCAGCGTGTACATCCCTGAATAGAACACCAGCAACTGCACATACAGTGGCGTACCACGAAAAATGTAGGTAAACAGCCAGACAGGAAACTGAATGTATTTATTGCTTGAGACACGGCCAATAGCGAGAAAAACCGCCAGAATGCCTCCCATCACCACCGAAGAAATCAGCAACCAGAGCGTAATCGCCACGCCGGTAAACCGGTAGCCATCGGTCCACAACAGGGATTTCCAGTACTCCTGAATAATTTCAATCACAGGTCAGCCCTCTTCACGCCTACAGAATAACGGCGTTCGAGCATCAGCAGCACACCATTGGAAACCGTGGTAAATACAAGATAAATCAGGCCGCAGACGATAGCGAAATAGAAAGGCTGCCAGGTACTTTTACCAGCCAACTGCGTCGCCTTCACCACATCTTCGAGTCCCAGCAATGAAACCAGCGCGGTGGCCTTGAGGATCACCTGCCAGTTGTTGCCTATTCCAGGCAGCGCAAAGCGCATCATCGCCGGGAATAAGATGCGACGAAAGGTTTGCCCGCCGCTGAAGCCAAAAGCTGTCGCTGCTTCGATATGGCCTTTCGGCACCGCCAGAAAGGCGCCACGAAAAGTTTCGGTGAAATAGGCGCCATAAATAAAGCCCAGTGTGATAATCCCCGCCACCATCGGGTCGATATCAAATTGCGCCAGGCCAAGTGCGTCTGTCACGCTATTAAGCGCAATCTGCAATCCGTAAAAAATCAGCAGCATCAGCACCAGATCGGGTACGCCGCGGATTAAGGTGGTGTAACCTTCAGAAATTAGCGCCAGCGCACGATTGTTGGAAAGTCTGGCCCCGGCGCCTGCCAGACCAATGAGCACCGCCAGAACAACCGAACTTAACGCCAGCTCAAGGGTGACCAGCGCGCCCTGAAATATAACCTGAGAAAACCCGTACAGCATGCTGTCTTACCCTGTCTGTCATCGACCATCGCGCGCCAAATGACGCACGATGGGGTACGCAAGATGGTTAGTCTCCGTACACGTTAAAATCAAAATATTTCTTCGCCAGCTTGTCGTAGGTGCCGTCTTTACGCATCTCGGCAAAGGCTTTATTCAGTGCTTCTCGCAGTTCGTTGTCCTCTTTGCGCAGTCCCATACCGGTACCGACGCCAAACAGCTTCTCATCTTTAATCGACGGACCGCCAAACTGATAATCTTTGCCGATGGGTTGTTTGAGAAACCCTTCGCTGGCGGCCACTTCATCCTGGAACGCGGCATCAATGCGTCCGGCTGTCAGGTCTGAATAAATATTGTCCTGCCCCTGATAAGAGACGATCTCAATGCCTTTCGGCGCCCAATATTCATTACCGTAGGTTTCCTGCGTTGTTCCTTGCAGCACGCCCACACGTTTACCTTTCAGCTTATCCAGATCGGGGGTGATATCACTCCCCTTTTTCACCACCAGACGAGAATCTGCCGCGTAAAGTTTATCGGTAAAGGCAATTTGCTTCTGACGTTTTTCCGTGATCGAAAGCGAGGACATGATGGCATCGATTTTCTTCGCTTTTAAGGACGGGATCAGCGCATCCAGCGGGTTTTCAATGAAGGTACATTTTGTATTAATGCGCTTACACAGCTCTTTTGCCAGATCAATGTCAAAACCCACTAATTCGCCCTGCGCATTTTTTGATTCAAACGGGGCATAAGTCGGATCGGTACCGATGCGAATTTTTTGCGGAATTGCTGCATATACGGCGGAAACGCTGGAAAGCGCCAGCGCTAAAGAGAGAGACAACGCCAGTTTTTTCATAACTATCCTCAACAGACTGTCATTCTAACGGGTTTATTAGAAGCACTTACACCAGTTATCGTGCCATTATTCGCCCCGATAAGGCAAAACATTCTGCGCCAGAAAGGAAATCTTTTCGCACCAGAAACGCGTAACTATGCAATTTTATCGTGCAACGAGGCCATCTTGCGCACCATGATGGTTCAAAAAAATCACTCACGCACCAATAAAGAGCAAGACGGTTCCACATGGCCCGGCATTCCGGGCCTGCGGGCGTCTTAGTCACCATATACATTAAAATCGAAGTATTTCTTCGCCATCTTGTCGTAGGTACCGTCTTTACGCATATCGGCCAGTGCTTTATCAAACGCCGTCTTCAGCTCGGTATCGTCTTTACGCAACCCGATACCGGTACCATCACCAAAATATTTTTTGTCTTTAACGGAGGGGCCGGCAAAAGCAAAATCTTTACCGGCGGGCTGCTTGAGGAAGCCTTCGCTGGCGGCGACTTCATCCTGAAATGCGGCATCCAGACGGCCAGCGGCAAGGTCTGAATAAATTAAATCCTGATTCTGATAGGCGATCACATCGACACCATGATTGCGCCAGTATGCATTTCCATAAGCTTCCTGCGTGGAGCCCTGGAGTACGCCGACATGTTTACCTTTCAGGGATGCCAGCGTCGGTCGAATCGGCGAACCTTTGGCGGCAATCAGTCGGGAATCCGCCGCGTAAAGCTTGTCAGAAAACGCGATCTCCTGCTGACGCTTTTCAGTAATCGACAGCGAAGAGATGATAGCATCGATTTTCTTGGCCTTCAGCGACGGGATCAGCGCGTCAAAGTCGCTGCCCACCCAGGTACATTTAACTTTGATACGCGAACAGAGTTCATTGCCCAAATCGATATCAAAACCCACGAAATCCCCTTTCGCATCCTTTGATGAAAAAGGCGCATAGGTGGGGTCTGTGCCAATGCGAATACTCTTCGGCAGCGCAGCGAATGCGCTGGAAACGCTGCAAATTCCCATCATTAAAGAGAGAGCCAGGACCGTCTTCTTCATAGGTTACCCTTAAGTGTCGTGATATTGTTATGCGATGCGTCGTCTTGTTATTTGTACTGCCGACAAATTCCTGCACATTTTATGCCATTTTCACAATGACTACAGAAAACAACGTTAAATTTGTTAATTAAAGGTTGCGTATTTGTCTTAAAGGGAAAGATACCAGCAATAACGGATAAACCGCAGCGCCAGAACGCAAAAAAGCAAATTAAATATCGGGGATTTGATCGGGACGACAAAATTGCACCACAAGAGCACACTCACGGATGCATTGCACTTATTTAGTGCAATCCTGTGCGCCCTGCCAGCGGGTGAAAAGATCCTGTGGAAGGGTAATATCAAACTGATCGATAACGCGATTAACCGTCTGGTTAATCACATCGTCAAGGGTTTGCGGGCGATGATAGAACGCAGGCACCGGCGGCATGATCACCGCGCCCATTTCCGCCGCCTGGAGCAGTAAACGCAGGTGACCGGTATGGAACGGCGTTTCCCGCACGCACAGCACCAGAGGGCGGCGCTCCTTGAGCACCACATCCGCAGCCCGGGTCAACAAACCATCGGTATAACTATGCACAATGCCGGACAGGGTTTTCATCGAACACGGCAGGATCGCCATCCCGGCGGTTTTAAACGAACCGGAAGAGATACTGGCGGCAATATCGCGAACATCGTGAACCACATCGGCTAACGCCTGCACTTCACGCAGTGAAAAATCCGTTTCCAGCGCCAGCGTCTGCCGTGCAGCCTGACTTACAATAAGGTGAGTTTCGACATCAGACACATCGCGTAAAACCTGGAGCAATCGCACGCCATAAATTGCGCCGCTGGCGCCGGAAATACCAACAATGAGTCGCTTCACGGTAATTGCTCCTTCTTACACAGTGGCGCAAACTTTGCCGGATTATCCTCTCTAACGCAACAGCATAACGTTGCGATGGATGATGAATCACCAAAAAAATGGCCCGCGCTCTTACGAGCGCAGGCCATATGATAACCCGTAAGACTCACCCTTCGTTGTGCATCTCCAGGTTTTCGACTTCATTCTGCAACTGAACCGCTTTCGCATCATCATTACGCAGAGTATCCAGATAATCCAGATACCGCTGATCGACATCTTTGGTGACATAGATACCGTTGAACACCGAACATTCAAACTGCTGAATATCCGGATTCTCCGCACGAACCGCATCGATCAGATCGTTCAGGCCCTGGAAAATCAAGCCATCTGCGCCGATAAGCTGGCGGATCTCATCCACTTCACGGCCATGAGCAATCAGCTCATTAGCACTTGGCATATCAATGCCATACACGTTCGGAAAGCGAATTTCCGGCGCAGCAGAGGCCAGATACACTTTCTTCGCCCCGGCTTCACGCGCCATCTCAATAATCTGTTCTGACGTGGTGCCGCGCACGATGGAGTCATCAACCAGCAGCACGTTCTTATCGCGGAACTCAGCACGGTTGGCGTTCAGTTTACGCCGTACGGATTTACGACGCAGCTGCTGGCCAGGCATGATAAAGGTACGGCCCACATAGCGGTTTTTCACGAAGCCCTGGCGGTATGGCTTATCGAGGATGCGGGCAATTTCCAGCGCGATATCGCAGGAGGTTTCCGGAATAGGGATCACCACATCAATATCGAGATCTTCCCATTCACGGGCGATTTTCTCACCCAGTTTTCTCCCCATATTGACGCGGGCGCTATAGACGGAAATTTTGTCAATGAATGAGTCCGGCCGCGCAAAATACACGTACTCGAACAGGCATGGATTACTGACCGGGTTTTCCGCGCACTGGCGGGTAAACAACTGGCCTTTTTCTGTGATGTATATGGCTTCACCTGGCGCGACGTCACGCAGAAACTCAAAGCCCAGCGTATCCAGCGCCACGCTTTCCGACGCAACCATATACTCGGTGCGGCCATCGCCCACATCGCGCTTACCCAATACCAGCGGACGAATACCGTTCGGATCGCGGAAGGCAACCATACCGTGACCGATAATCATCGCCACGCAGGCGTAGGCGCCGCGAATCTGCCGGTTGGTCGCGGCAATCGCCGCAAAAATATTGTCGGCTTCCAGCGGGTAGTGGCGGAAATTGTCCAGCTCGCTGGCGAAGATATTGAGCAGGATTTCGGAATCGGAGGTGGTGTTGATATGGCGGCGTTTTTCTTCAAACAGTTTTTTACGCAGCTCGTGAGCGTTGGTCAGGTTACCGTTGTGCGCCAACGTCATGCCGTACGGCGAGTTAACATAGAAAGGCTGAGCCTCAGAGGCGCTGGAGCTGCCAGCCGTCGGGTAACGAACGTGACCAATCCCCATATTACCCTGCAAACGCTGCATATGGCGGGCTTCAAAAACATCGCTCACCAGACCGTTCGCCTTTCGCAAACGGAAACGGTTGTTCGCATCAATAGTGATGATGCCTGCGGCATCCTGCCCACGATGCTGAAGCACCGTTAACGCGTCATAAATCGACTGGTTTACCGGCATAACACCGGCGATACCGACAATACCGCACATACGTCTTTTCCTCGTTAAGCTACATCCCAACGCTTATGCTTTGGGCAAGAAACTTGACGAGCTCTGCAGATAGTCAAAGAACCATCTGATAACGAAACTGAACTGCGGGATCAGCTCAGACTTTTGCCAGTCTTCACTTTTCGCCATACTGGTAAAGCTATCGAGAAAGAACAACATCGCCGAGACGATTAGCACACCACGCAGGGCGCCAAAGCAGATCCCTAACACTCTATCGGTACCCGACAAGCCGGTTTTTTCCACCAGTTGACCGATCACAAAATTAACGATAGCGCCAACGATAAGCGTTGCGATAAACAGTATCGCGATAGCAATCCCATTTCGAACCAGTTCGTCTTCAAAGCCCGTGAACCAGACAGCCAGGTCAGTGTAGTAATGGCTGGCAACAAAGAAAGCGCATCCCCAGGTTACCAGAGATAAAGCTTCACGAACAAAGCCGCGGATCAGGCTAACCAAGCAGGAAAAACCGATCACCGCAATAATGGCGTAATCAATCCAGACCATATACGTCCCACGATTTTCACGCCCTGTCTTCCGGTTCGGGCGCATTCTAACAGAAAAAGAAAACGTTTGCGTAGGGATTTCCATACCCTACAGAAATAAAAATGGCGCTGAAAAAACATTCAACGCCATACCGCCTTACACCCCTTCAGCGGAGGCTGTTCACAGATTACACTCTTCTCAGCTAAAAAGAGAATAGGGTTAGTTCGGACTGTAGGTCATCACCACGCCGCTGAGTCCTGAAAGCTGCTTCAGCTTGCCAAGCTGCCCCTTCAGCTTTTCTTTCGAGGTATCCGGCCCCACCAGAATGCGCGTGATTTTCCCCTGCACCGGCGTCGAAGGCACCGTGTAGACAGTAAACCCGGAGGCGCGCAGCTTGCCGACAATCTCATTGACCTTATCGGCGTTCTTCAGCGCGCCCAACTGCACAACATAAGCTTTACCGGTCGGCGCCGGAATTTCAGCCGGCTTCTGCGGCTGTGGTTTCTCGACCGGCTTAGGCTGAGGTTTCGGTTCAGGTTTAGGTGCAGGCTGAGGTTTCGGTGGAGATTGAGGTTGCGATTTTGCCGTCACAACCGGCTCCTGCGCCACATCAAAACTGTTACTGTTCACCGGGATCCGCGACGGATCGAGCGATGGCGCCGCGGCATCCCCGGCTCTCACCTCTTCCGCCGCCCCTTCCGGAGGCTGTGAAGGCAACGCCTGCGTCGCCGCTGGCAGCATATCCGGCTCATCGCGATCCCCCGGTTTTGGTACCAGCGGAATGGCCGCAAACTCATCCTGATAGTGTTTTTTCTGACCATCCAGCAGCCCTGGCAGGATAATCACCCCCAGCGCCACCAGCACGATCGTCCCGACTAAACGGTTCTGAAACTTACTGGCCACCGATTCTCCCCGCGTCTATCTCTTCCATTACATGCGCCACCGTATGGAATGAACCACACACCAGCACCGTATCTTCTGGTCTGGCATCAGCCATCGCCGCATGCCACGCCTGCGCGACGCTGGTATAGACCTGGCCTGCGCGCAAATGTTCCATCAGTTGTGCCGCCGTGGCGCCACGCGGCCCTTCCAGCGGCGCACAGTACCAGTCGTCAACTTCCGCTTTCAGGTTTTCCAGCGTACCCGCGATATCCTTGTCATGCAGCATACCAATCACCGCCAGTACGCGCCCCGTTTTCCCTGAGGTTTTGAGACGCCCGGCGAGGTAAGCCGCCGCGTGTGGATTATGCGCAACATCCAGGATCACCCGTGGAGTATCGCTGATTATCTGAAAGCGCCCCGGAAGCATCGCATTTTGAATCCCCTCGCGAATCGCCTGCTCGTCAACCTTAAGCCCGCTGGCGCGCAGGGCGGCAAGCGCGGTCGCGGCATTCGGCAGAGGTACCTGCGGCAGCGGCAGATTGGCCAGTGTGCCGCGCCGATCGCTGAACGACCAGCTCTGCGCGGCTGTTTTATAATGCCAGTCAACATCGCGGCGCTGCAGATACGCGCCTTTTTCACTGGCAACCCCGGCGATAGTCAGCGGCATATCCGGTTCACCAACAATAGCTGGCTTCCGGGCGCGAAAAATACCCGCCTTTTCACGGCCAATGCTTTCGCGATCCGGCCCCAGCCAGTCCGTATGATCGAGCGCAATACTGGTCACCACCGCCACATCGGCATCGACGATATTGGTCGCGTCAAGGCGGCCGCCAAGTCCAACCTCCAGAATCACCACGTCGAGTTGCGCCTGCTGAAACAGCCACAGTGCCGAAAGGGTACCAAATTCAAAATAGCTAAGGGAAATCTCGCCGCGCGCGGCTTCAATTTCCGCAAAAGAGGCCGTATGCGCGAGTTCCGGCAGTTCCTCGCCCTGCACCCGCACCCGCTCGGTATAGCGCACCAGATGCGGCGAACTGTAGACGCCAACCTTATAACCCGCCGCCATCAGTACCGATTCCAGGGTACGGCAGGTGGTTCCTTTGCCGTTGGTTCCCGCTACCGTAAAGATAAACGGCGCGGGTTTTAATACTGACATCCGCTTCGCCACTTCGCTGACACGCGCCAGCCCGAGGTCAATCGCTTTACTGTGCAGATGTTCCAGATAAGAAAGCCACGTTGCCAGGGGCGACGCGGCCTGAGGAATAGGTTGTTTTTCCATGATATCCGGCAAGAGTTAAGATAACTACGCGTAAAAAAAAGGGCAGCGCCGTCAGGCCCGCCCTCTGTATCATCAGGCCTCGGGTTCCTGATCCGGCACCGCTGGCACCACTTCGCCTTCCGGCGCAAGCTGCGGATTTGGCGTCGGGAGGTTCATCAGCTTCGCCAGAATACTGGCCAGCTTCAGGCGCATTTCCGGGCGACGAACGATCATATCGATCGCCCCTTTCTCAATCAGAAACTCACTGCGCTGGAATCCCGGCGGCAGTTTCTCACGCACGGTCTGTTCGATAACGCGGGGACCCGCAAAACCGATCAGTGCTTTTGGCTCAGCGATGTTGAGATCGCCCAGCATGGCAAAGCTCGCCGATACCCCGCCCATCGTCGGATCGGTCAGCACGGAGATATACGGCAGCCCGCGCTCCTGCATTTTCGCCAGCGCCGCGGAGGTTTTCGCCATCTGCATCAGCGACATCAGCGCTTCCTGCATACGCGCGCCGCCAGAGGCCGAGAAGCAAATCAGCGGACAGTGGTCTTCCAGAGCCTGTTCGACCGCACGCACAAAACGCGCGCCGACCACAGACCCCATTGATCCTCCCATAAAGGAGAACTCAAAAGCAGCGGCAACAACCGGCATTTCATGCAGGGTGCCTTTCATGACCACCAGCGCGTCTTTTTCGCCAGTCTCTTTCTGGGCTGATGCCAGACGGTCTTTATACTTTTTCGAATCGCGGAACTTCAGCACATCTTTTGGCTCGAGCTCGCTTCCCAGCTCCACAAGAGAACCTTCGTCCAGCAGGCTATGCAGGCGATTGCGCGCCGACATGCGCATATGGTGATCGCACTTAGGGCAAACCTCCAGGTTGCGCTCCAGCTCTGCCCGGTACAATACCTGACCGCAACTGTCGCACTTGGTCCATACACCTTCAGGGATACTCGCCTTACGGGTGGGGGTTATATTGCTTTTAATTCGTTCAATCCAGCTCATTGATAACCTTTCTACCAGAACCTGGTCGATGCCAGTTTTGTCGCAAGGGGCGCATAATGCCATTTTTGCCCCTTACAGACCATGAATGTTGCACATTAAATCATAACATCCCGTAACATGGGATAAAAAAGTGGTCGAACCGCTCACACTTTACTCTTCGGACGACAGTGTACCGACCGAAGAAATTCACCGCGTTATTTCGCCTGTTTCGCCGCTGCCCGCTTGTGACGGATGACTTCAATCACGCCTGGCAGTACCGAAAGGATGATAATCGCCACAATCAGCAGCTTCAGATTTTCCTGTACGATCGGCAAATCGCCAAACAGATAGCCTGCGTAAGTAAACAACAGTACCCACAGCAACGCGCCAGCCACGTTATACATCGCGAAATGCCGATAGGACATATGCCCCATCCCCGCGACAAATGGCGCAAAAGTTCTGACGATCGGCACGAAACGCGCCAGAATAATCGTTTTCCCGCCATGGCGCTCGTAGAAACGATGCGTTTTGTCCAGATAGCTGCGGCGGAAGATTTTAGAATGAGGATTGCTGAATAGCTTTTCGCCAAAAAGCCGACCAATAGTGTAGTTCAGCGCATCGCCGGCAACTGCGGCAATCACCATCAATAACACCATTAAATGCACATTGAGATCGTTGGTCGGTAGCGCTGACAGCGCCCCTGCCACAAACAGCAGAGAATCTCCGGGCAGGAAAGGCGTTACCACCAGACCGGTTTCACAGAACAAAATCAAAAACAGAATCGCGTATACCCAGATACCGTATTGCGCAACCAGTTCAGCCAGATGCACATCAATATGCAGGATAAAATCAATTAAAAAATGAATCAGATCCATAATTTGCGTTAGCCCTTAATAACTCCATTCATCATATCTCAAACTGCATGCGCGTTGGCTGCGGCGTATCCGGTCCATCTATGCGCCGCCTTCCTGCTGGCGCCGTCGCGTGTTTATCATGCTGCTCGAATGACGTCGAGTATGTATTAGTCCGCCAAAAACAGCGGGCCCATCGGCATGACCGGCAGGTCGTAGCGGGCCGGATAATCCACCGATACCAGATACAATCCCTCGGCCTTTGCCGTTGCGGCGGCAAGCGTCCGGTCTTTTGCCGCCAGAAGTTCTGCAATCCAGCTCTCTGGCTGGTTACCGGCACCTACTTCCATCAGGCTGCCGACAATATTCCTTACCATATGATGTACAAAGGCATTCGCTTTGATATCCACCACCACATAAGCGCCATAACGCGCGACGTTAATGTGCATCACGTTACGCCACGGCGTACGCGACTGGCACTGCACCGCCCGAAACGAAGTGAAATCATTCTCTCCCAGCAGACACTGGGCGGCGCGATGCATCCGCCCGGCATCCAGAGGAAGATAATAATGGGTGACGCCGCGGCTCAATATCGCCGGGCGCAAACGATGATTATAGATAACATAACGATAACGGCGCGCCGTGGCGCTGAAACGGGCGTGAAAGTCTTCCGGCACTGCCTTAACCCAGCGTACCGCGATATCGCCAGGTAAATTTGCATTAACCCCCAGCGTCCATGCCGCGTCTTTACGCAGCGCGCGGGTTTCAAAATGCACCACCTGCCCGGTGCCATGAACACCGGCGTCAGTACGCCCCGCGCAAAAGACGTTAACCGGCTCATTGGCCACCTGCGACAACGCCTTTTCCAGTTTTTCCTGTACGCTACGGACTTCGTTCTGCCGCTGCCAGCCATAATACTTGCTGCCGTCATACTCAATGCCCAGCGCAAT
Organism: Klebsiella sp. KE9456; assembly: GCF_043832615.1. Lineage (NCBI taxonomy): Bacteria > Pseudomonadati > Pseudomonadota > Gammaproteobacteria > Enterobacterales > Enterobacteriaceae > Klebsiella > Klebsiella sp. KE9456. Next base: position 171,536 of record NZ_JBDYQK010000008.1, on the reverse strand, counting down.
TTTATAGACCGGCTGTTCCATCCCGGACATCAGTAGAGATACTCCTGAACCAGCTTCTCAGCAATTTTCACCGCAACCAGCGCGCCGCCAAAGCGAACATTATCGGCAACGGACCAGAACTGTACCTGCTCAGGCATACCGTAATCATTATGAACACACCCCACTGAAAGACGGGCGTTGCCGGATGCATCGCCCACCTGGGTCGGGAATTCGCTCTCCTCGGACAGCTCGATATCTTCGCCGCGGCCAAAAGCATCGCGCGCTTCTTCCGCCGCCAGCGGGCGTTGCGCTTCAAAGCTGACCATCTGCGCGTGGCCGTAGAACACCGGAGACTGGACAACGCTGGCGGAAATCATCAGACCGTCATCCTGCAGAATTTTACGTGCTTCATCGACAATACGGCGCTCTTCGCGCACGCTACCTTCACGATCGGGCAGCAATGGCAACATGTTGAATGCCAGTTGACGACCAAAGAAATCGTCTTCATCGATCGGCATACCATTCAGTAATTTGGCGCTTTGGCCAGCCAGCGCATCGACCGCCTTTTTCCCCTGTGCGGAAGCGGAAAGCAGGCTGGTTACGCTGATACGCGACAGACCGCCTTGATCGATCAACGGTTTCAACGCCGACAATAGCTGGCTGGTCAGGCTGTTTGGTACCGCGATAACATTGCGATTGCGGTAATCCGCAAGGACAAACGGATTCACATCCGGCACCACCAGCGGCACATCCGGCTCCAGCGCGAACAGGCCGCTTAAATCAATTACCAGGCAGCCCGCCTGAGTGGCCTCTTCGATATACGTCGCGGTTGCTTCAACACCGGCGGCAAAAAAGGCCAGTTGGGCCAGAGTCCAGTCAAATTCGGCAGCATCCTGAACGACAACCGACTTACCGGAAAAACGCAGATGTTCACCAGCGCTGTCACCCCGCGCCAGCGCATAAATATCCCCCACCGGGAACTGACGTTCGGCAAGAGTTTCGAGCAAGGCTTCGCCTACGGCGCCCGTTGCGCCCAGTACGGCAATATTCCAGCCTTCAGACATGGTGGTGTACTCCAGAAAAAAGCGCCCCTGCCGGCGTATCCGGCAGGCGCATTAAGATGATATTAACGAATCGGATGATGTACGGCATTAAAGCCCAGCTGACGCAACAGCGTCGCCGCCTGAGCATCGCTGCACTGTACGTACAACGACGACCATTCACGGCGTTCCTGATAATTTTTACGCAGCTTGTCGAACTCGCCCGCGACATCAGCGACTTTTCGCAACAGCGCATCATCGCGGCGCACATCATACACCAAATGAACCAGTCGTTTTAACGTTGCCTGATCGAGCGGTCCGTGCAACGTAATACGGCCAAACTCCGGTGCCGGTAGCAGCGTATCCAGCGCCACCTGCTGCGGATGACCGATAAACGCGCTATAGGCTTCAAAAACCTGGGTCGTGCCGCGCGCTTTCCCTTCCAGGGTATAGCCGGCAATGTGCGGTGTGCCAAGATCAACCCGCTTGAGCAATTCAGTATTCAGGTCCGGCTCCGGCTCCCAGACGTCCAGCACCACGCTTAACGGCGGGTTTTCCTCCAGGCATTTGAGCAGTGCGTCGTTATCCACCACCGCGCCGCGGCAGGCATTGATTAAAATCGCCCCCGGTTTCAGACGGCGAATCAGCGCCTCATCCGCCATGTGCAGCGTTTTATACTGCCCCTCTTTATATAGCGGCGTATGAAAGGTCAGAATATCCGCTTCCTGCACCAGCTCATCAAGGGGGCGGAAATCGCCCTCATCTCCGCGATCGGCACGCGGCGGATCGCAAAGCAGGGTTTTAATCCCCAGCGCCTCAAAGCGCTTCTGCAAACGCCCGCCGACGTTGCCGACGCCGACGATGCCAACCGTGCGATCGCGGAGCATAAAACCATCGCGTTCGGCCAGCATTAACAGCGCTGAAAACACATACTCCACCACCGCTATCGCGTTGCAGCCCGGCGCGGCGGAAAAACCGATCCCCGCCTGCGCCAGCCATTCCTGATCAACATGATCGGTGCCCGCGGTGGCGGTGCCGACGAATTTTATAGCCTTGCCGTCGAGCAGCGCCTGATTAACTTTAGTGACGGAACGAACCATCAGCGCATCGGCATCGTTTAACGCGTCGACCGGGACAGGACGACCCGCAACGGCCTTCACTTCCCCCAGACGGCTAAAAAGCTCACGCGCGTAGGGCATATTTTCATCAACAAGGATTTTCACGATTCAGTACCTGTCTGAGAGCGAGTGTAAACCGGGGAAGTGTGCCATAATCTTGCCGCCAGGAACATCATCCCCCGGCCCTTAGTACAGCAATTTAGTACAGTAATACGGAAAGGATTAGTCATGACGCAACCCGTTTCAGGTATGTCCGATCGCCCTCCGGAGACAGGCGAACCTCCGCTCACCATGCAGCAACGCACCGTACTCGAGCGCCAGATTACGCGCCTGGTGGCGTTAACATCGCAGCAAAATGCGGAAGTGTGGGCCGGTGTCAAACACGATCTGGGCCTGAAGAGTGATGCGCCGCTGTTGGCAAACCATTTTACGGCCGCGGAAAATAGCCTGAATCAACGCTTAATCCTTGCACAACAAAATCATCACCGGCGGCAGGTCCTGGCGCAACTGAGCGAACGGCTTAACCAGGGCAACACTCGCCAGGCGGTCAGCGATTATATTCGTCAACATGACGGGCAGACTTCACTGCACGCACTCACTCAGCCGCAGCTGGAAAATGTGCTGCAATTACTGCAAAGCGGCCAGCTCTCGATTCCTCAGCCTCAGCAGCGCCCGCCAACGCACCGCCCGCTGCTGCCTGCGGAACACAACACGCTCAATCAGCAGGTGACCAAACTTGCCGCCGCCACCGGTGAATCCAGTAAGCTCATCTGGCAGTCCATGCTGGAGCTCAGCGGCGTAAAAAGCGGGGAGCTGATCCCGGCTACCCACTTCACCCCGCTCTCATACTGGCTACACGCCCGGCAAACGCTCAGCACGCAGGCGGCGCCAACGCTGACCTCGTTACAGGCCGCATTAAAACAGCCGCTTGAAGCGGCAGAGTGGCAAAAAGTGATGAGTTTTGCCCAAACCAGCTGGCACGTGACAGCGCAAACACCGCTAAGCGCGGCACAGTTGCTGACCCTGCTTAACAAAATCTTTGTTCTCAGAGTCGCCAGAGCACAGGAGACACTGACCATTCCCCCGGTTCAGTCTCCCCCCGCCTCGCCCAGACGGGTATTCAAAAAACCGTGGGTCATCGCGCTGACGCTGATCGTACTACTCATCCTGCTGTGGTTGATGATGTAAAACCATCATCCCCCCGTATGCCGGACCAGGGTACTCGCCTGGTGGCGCAATGACAGTAGCGTCACCACAATCCCCAGAACAGCGCATATCGCTGCGGCCAGGAAGACGGAAGAGTAGCCTAAAGAAGTCGCCAGCAGCCCGGTAAGCGGCCCCGTCACGCCATAAGAGATGTCCTGAAACGCGGCATAACCGCCAAGCGCAGTGCCGCGCACCTGGGGCGGCACCCGCTTCACGACCTCTACCCCCAGCGCCGGGAAGATAAGCGAACAGCCGCAGCCGGTTAGCGCGGCCCCCGCCAGAGCCACCCAGGCATTTGGCGCCAGCCAAAGCAGCGTCAACCCTATCGCTTCGATCAGCAGCGAAACGGTGGCGACCTTCACGCCGCCAAAACGATCCGGCATCCAGCCAAACAGCACGCGCATCAGCACAAACGCCCCGCCAAACGCGGTTAACGTAAAACCGGCCATCGCCCAGCCATTGCTGGCAAAATAGAGCGAAATGAATGTGCCTATCGCGGCGAAACCCACTCCCTGCAGCCCAAGTCCAATACCTGCCCGCCAGATCATCCCCACAACGCTCCACAGCGACGGGCGCTCGCCACCGTGAGCCGGTATTTTTGGCACCGTACCGTTGATCGCCCATGCGACTAACGGCAACAGCATGGTGACGCAGGCCAGCACAGGGATACCATAATGGCTGTAGATTAACAGTCCCAACGGGGCCCCTGTCGCTAGCGAGCCATATATTGCCATACCATTCCACGACATCACCTTACCGGAACGCGATGGCCCCACCAGCCCCATGCCCCAGCTCAGGTTACCCGTCAGCAGTTGGCTTTCGCCAAACCCAAGAATCAGACGCCCGACAATCAGTATGCCAAACTTCGCCAAAACCGATACCGGCAACAGCGCAGCGCACAGCCAGGCGCCGCCCGCCAGCGCACAGGCCAGCATCCCCTGGAGTACGGAGCGCTTCGCGCCATACTGATCCGCCAGGCGACCGGCATAGCCGCGAGTTAACACGGTTGCCAGAAACTGGATACCTACGGCGATACCCACCATAGTGTTGCCAAAGCCCAGTTCCTGATGGACAAACAAAGGGATCACGGTCAGCGGCAGACCGACGGTCATATAGGTCAGGAAAATGGCAAGCGTGATACGAAATAACGAACCGTTCGCTGAAGAGGAGATTTTGGTTTTCATTACTGCAGACATGCTTTACTCCAGTTCGCAGAGTAAGGCGGGGTAATAGCCACGCCTTCTCCACCTGATTGTCAGGATTAAGGCGCGTTGGATGACGTTAAACGCTTACGCATTATCGGAGAGAATAATGTTGTGGCAGGAGTTTGCCTGCAGACGCAAGGGTCTGTCAACAGGATAAAAAAGGAGCCGACTGGCTCCTTTCAGATTGCTGACAAAGTGCGTTTTTCCGGAATTGCCCGGCGGCGCTTCGCTTGCGCGGGCCTACGAAAAACCCATAACATGATGATATTATTGGTTTTGTATACCAGATAAGGCGATAGCCGCCACCCGGCAGAAATGCGAGCACAATATCTAAATCAGGTTTGTCATCAGCCTCAAAGGAGCCGACTGGCTCCTTTTTCAACGATGGCAGGTTATGCCTTGTATTTGCGCATCACCAGCGTGGCGTTGGTGCCGCCAAAACCGAAGCTGTTAGACATAACCGTCGTCAGCGCACGTTCTGTCGGCTCGGTCACGATGTTCAGCCCTGCAGCCTGCTCGTCCAACTCTTCAATGTTGATGCTCGGGGCGATAAAACTGTGTTCCAGCATCAGCAGCGAGTAGATAGCTTCCTGCACGCCTGCAGCGCCCAGGGAGTGGCCGGTCATCGCTTTTGTGGCGGAGATTGCCGGGCTGTTATCACCGAAGACTTCGCGAATCGCGCCCAGCTCTTTCACATCGCCAACCGGCGTGGAAGTCCCGTGAGAGTTCAGATAATCGATAGGAGTATCAACGCCGTGCATCGCCATCTTCATGCAGCGCACCGCGCCTTCGCCGGATGGCGCAACCATATCCGCACCGTCGGACGTTGCGCCGTAACCAACAATTTCAGCATAGATATGCGCACCGCGCGCCAGAGCGTGTTCCAGCTCTTCAACGACAACCATACCGCCGCCGCCGGCGATAACAAAACCGTCACGATGGGTATCATAGGTACGGGAGGCTTTTGCTGGTGTTTGGTTGTACTTGGTGGATAATGCGCCCATCGCGTCGAATTCACAGGCCATTTCCCAGCACAGCTCTTCGCCGCCGCCAGCAAACACGATGTCCTGTTTGCCCAGCTGGATTTGTTCAACCGCATTGCCGATACAGTGAGCGGAAGTCGCACATGCGGAGCTGATGGAGTAGTTCACGCCGTGGATTTTGAAAGGTGTCGCGAGGCAAGCGGACACCGCAGATGCCATCGCTTTGGTCACCACATAAGGCCCCACGGCTTTCAGACCACGCGGACTACGCATTGCGTCAGCGCCGAAAACCTGAGATTTAGAAGAACCGCCAGAACCGGCAATCAGGCCCACACGCGGGTTGTTCTGATAAACCTCGTCTTTCAGGCCAGCATCTTCGATCGCCTGCTGCATGGAGAGATAGGAATAGATAGAGGCATCGTTCATGAAACGAACCACTTTGCGGTCAATCATACCGGCTGTGTCCAGCTTGACGTTACCCCATACGTGGCTACGCATTCCTGAATCTTTAAATTCTTCAGAGAAAGTGATCCCGGAGCGTCCTTCACGCAGAGATGCCAGGACTTCCTGCTGGTTATTACCAATGCTGGAAACGATGCCCAGGCCAGTAATCACTGCACGTTTCATTCAATACCTCTGTAAGTCACACTATATTAAGTTTCGTGTCGCACAATAGCGTACACTTGTACGCCGAACAAGTCCGATCAGACAATTTATGTATAAATTTGCGCCTCCCGGCACACATCGTTAAGATCGTGCTACACCTTGTGATTCGAGTAACTTACGTGAAACAAAACGCTATACAACCTGCCAGGCTGGAATTCAATGCTGAGGGTACACCTGTTTCCCGAGATTTCGACGACGTCTACTTTTCCAATGACAACGGTCTGGAAGAGACACGCTACGTTTTTCTCGGCGCTAACCAGATCAACGAACGTTTTCCCGTTCATCCGCGCCCGTTATTTATTGTCGCCGAAAGCGGATTCGGCACTGGCCTTAACTTCCTCACGCTCTGGCAGGCGTTTGACGTTTTTCACCGCGATAACCCTGACGCTACCCTGCAAAGATTACATTTCATCAGTTTTGAAAAATTTCCTCTGCAAGCGGAAGACCTGCGTCTGGCGCATCAGCGCTGGCCAGAGCTGGTGCCATGGGCGGAACAGCTTCAGGCGCAGTGGCCGTTGCCGATCGCAGGCTGTCATCGCCTGCTGCTGGATAACGGGCGCGTAACCCTTGATTTGTGGTTTGGCGATATCAACGAACTGACCGACGAGCTGGATGATTCACTGAATCAGCAGGTAGATGCATGGTTCCTTGACGGCTTTGCCCCGGCGAAAAACCCGGATATGTGGACGCCGACGCTCTTTTCCGCCATGGCCCGCCTGGCGAGACCTGGCGGCACCCTGGCCACCTTTACCTCCGCCGGTTTTGTTCGTCGTGGGCTACAGGAAGTCGGGTTCAGCATGCGGAAGCGCAAAGGGTTTGGCCGCAAGCGTGAAATGCTTACCGGCGAAATGGCGCAAACGCTGACCTTCCCTTTGCGTACGCCATGGTTCTCCCGTCGCGGAACGGAACTGCGCGAGGCGGCGATTATCGGTGGGGGGATCGCCAGCGCCCTGCTCTCTCTGGCGCTGCTGCGCCGTGGATGGCAGGTTACGTTATATTGCGCCGACAGCGCTCCGGCGGAAGGCGCTTCCGGCAACCGTCAGGGCGCGCTTTATCCGCTGCTAAGCCAACACGATCCGGCGCTGGCCCGTTTTTTTCCGGCGGCGTTTACTTTTGCCCGCCGCCTGTACGACATGCTTCCGGTGCCGTTTGAGCATGACTGGTGCGGTGTTACCCAGTTGGGTTGGGATGAAAAAAGCGCGCAGAAAATTGCCCAGATGCTCACCCTTAACCTGCCCCAGGAAATCGCCGTTGCTGTAAACGCGCAGACTACAGCAGACATCACCGGCGTGGAAACCGGCTGCGGAGGGATAAGCTATCCCGCTGGCGGCTGGCTCTGCCCACAACAGCTAACCGCCGAGATTCTCTCCCTCGCCGCCACCCAGGGATTACGTGTTCACTACAATTTCCCCGTTGAGACTATCAGCGCTGATGGTAACGGCTGGCAATTGAACCAGCGGCAGTACCATGAGATCGTGGTGCTGGCGAATGGCCATCAGGTAACCCGTTTCGTCCAGACGGCGCATCTCCCGATGTATCCGGTTGCCGGGCAGGTCAGCCATATTCCCACCACGGCAGGGTTATCACAATTGCGTCAGGTCCTGTGCTACGACGGCTATCTGACGCCGCAAAATCCGCATAATCAACAGCACTGCATTGGTGCGAGCTATCATCGCGGGGAGACGAATACGGATTTCAGCCCGGAAGATCAGCGACAGAATCGTCAACGCCTGATTGACTGTTTCCCACTGGCAGAATGGGCACAGGAGGTGGATATCAGCGCAAACGAGGCCCGTTGCGCCGTGCGCTGTGCCACGCGCGATCATTTACCAATGGTCGGAAATGTGCCCGATTATGACGCCACCTTACGTGAGTATGCCTCGCTGGTTGAACATCCTGAGCAGGCCGGAGAAGCACCGGTTCACCGCAATCTGTATATGCTGGGGGCTCTGGGTTCACGCGGTTTATGTTCCGCGCCTCTGGCGGCGGAGATTCTGGCGGCGCAAATGAGTGAGGAGCCGTTACCGATGGACAGGGAAACGTTAGCGGCGCTGAATCCAAATCGTTTGTGGGTAAGAAAGCTGCTGAGAGGCAAAGCGGTAAAATAATTGAGGAAAGCTGAATCCGAGCTAAGGCTGAGGCGAACAACACACCGGTATCAGATATTGTGGCCCACATTTACTACGCCGGATGGCGGCTGCGCCTTATTCGGTCGACATGACCTTCTGCATCCGGCGACGTAAGCCCGTGCAGCGCACGCTGCCGGGCAATTCCAAAAGACTGCACTTTGTCAGCAATCTGGCTGAAGCTGTAACTCGCTTAATCGACCAGCATCAAAGCCCGGTCAGGTGAAAACCGGGCTTCGTCAAAAAAGGAACCTACGACCGCACCGCCTGCTGATACAAATTATCCCACATACTCTGCACCAGAATCTGATCCGGTGGAGAAAGCTCCCCCGCGCTGATGGCTTTTTCCAGACTCTGGCTCACCTTACTATGTACTGCTTCCACGCTATGTTCACCCTCACCCTCCAGTTCGGCCACCGCCAGCGTCAGATGGCCGCGCAGATAACCGCCAGCAAACAGTTCATCATCGCTGGCGTGGTCTACCATATTGTCAATTAACGCCAGAATGCGTGATTCAAACTCCGCGATCATCTTCTTTCCTCATTTATCGATAAGTGTGGCCTTAGCGCAGGTCTTCCGGCCACGGGAATTGTTCCGCCGTCAAAGGTGGCGTTTGATAATATTGCTGTAACGCTTTAATGAAACGCGCCGGACGTTCGGGTATCCCCTGCGCCAGATAAATCATGACCTGAGCATGTACCCGCCGCTGAAAAGCAATGCGATCGGGTTCGAAATCCCCCTCCAGGTTGTCACAACTGACGTTGAACGGATAGCCCGCCGCCACGCAAAACAGCCACTCTAGCGCCTGAGGCTTCACCTCAACGTCTTCAAATTTAGACTGGGTCATCGCATCGCGGCCATCCGGGCAGTACCAGTAGCCAAAATCCACCAGCTCACGGCGCGCCTTTCCGGCGATGCACCAGTGCGAAATCTCATGCAGTCCGCTGGCATAAAACCCGTGAGCAAAAACGATGCGGTGGTACGGCGCATCATCATCTGCCGGAAGGTAGATTGGCTCATCGTCGCCTTTAATCAGACGGGTATTAAAATCATCAGCAAAACAGCCGTCGAAAATAGCGATCAGCTGTTCATATTTATGCGTGCTGTTCATTAATGCATTCCCAGCCAATTAAGGATCTCCTGTCCGTGGCTGCTATAAAGAAGTTTTGCACTCATCACCGCCGAGACCACAACGATCATCGGCCTAATCAGCGATTGTCCTTTACTCAGAACCAGCCGTGAGCCCGCTCGGGCTCCAATAAATTGCCCGGCCATCATCACAAAACCCGTCGCCCAGATCACCTTGCCGCCAATAATAAACAGCAGCAGCCCTCCCATGTTAGAGGTCGCATTAAGCAATTTAGCGTGGGCGGTCGATTTCGCCAGATTGAAACCCGCCAGCGAGACAAACGCCAGCGCGTAGAAAGAGCCTGCGCCAGGGCCAAAAAAGCCATCATAAAAACCCACGCAGCCGCCAGCAACCAGCGCAAACGGCAGGCCATACAGACGCCGCTGCCGATCGTTTTCGCCTAATTTTGGCATCAGCAGAAAATAGAGGCCTATACCGATAATCAGAATCGGCAAAATCTGCTTAAGGATATCGGACTGAACGTGCTGAACCAGCAGCGCACCGCTGGTAGAACCGAGAAAAGTCATCAGAATATTGAGCTTCTGATCGGCCAGATTCACCACTTTGCGACGGATAAAATACAGCGAAGCGGACAGCGAGCCGCCGCACGCCTGTAGCTTGTTGGTCGCCAGCGCCTGCGCGGGAGGAAGACCCGCCGCCATCAACGCCGGTACGGTTAACAACCCGCCGCCGCCCGCCAGTGAATCAATAAACCCTGCCATTACCGCCACAAAGAACAGCATGCCCAATACTGTCGGTGACACCATAAAGAGATTGATAAAACTATCCATTAAAGAACATGCTCATCCAGTAGTACCTGGCATGAAGGCGGCAACGGTGGCGGCGTCTTCTTCACAGGAGGGGTTGAGGGGGGTTTTGGGGGTTCAAACCAGCTTTGTAATTCGGCACCGCAACCATCGCCAGCCGGAGGAGGCGCCTGGTCTTCACACTCGTAGCTATCCGCCGGACAACGCAGGCGCACATGCATATGCGCGCGATGCTGGAACCACGGGCGCACTTTGCGTAACCAGCCGCGATCGCTCCCGGCATCAAGACATAGCTGCTGCTTGATCGCCGGGTTAACGAAAATGCGCGTCACTTCGCTATCTTCCGCCGCCATTTTAATCAGTTCACTGATTTGCGGACGCCACAAAGACGGCACCACGTGTTTGCCATCGCGAGCGACCAGATCCAACGCCTGCGGTTTCAGAAGTTGCGCGGAACTCCAGCGCCTCTGCGGAAGCTGGAGAAATATATCGACATCCAGTCCGGACTGGTGGCTGGCATGGCCGCCGTTGAAACGGCCACCGGCTGGCATTCCCATGTCGCCAATCAGCACCGTTCCCATGCCTTTATTGTGTACCTGATTGCTCAGACGCTGAATAAACTGCACGAGATTCGGATGGCCGAAGTAGCGCCGCTGATCGGTACGCATCACCTGATAGCTGCTGGAGTTTAACGGCAGCGCTTGCGCGCCGACGATGCAACCATTAGCGAACGCGCCAATTGACTGCGGCTTGCCGCTGATGGGGTGCGTGATTTTCTGCCACGGCGTCGCGGCCAGGCAGGTAGCGCTGGCCAATAAGGCCAGCAGTGCGATAACGGTTTTTTTCATCGGTTACCAGCGTGGGATTGATGTCGCCACGTCGCCATTTTGCGCGCGCTGACGCATGAAGTGATCCATTAACACAATCGCCAGCATCGCTTCGGCAATGGGTACCGCGCGAATACCAACGCAAGGATCGTGACGCCCTTTGGTGATCATCTCGCTCTCTTCGCCAAAGCGGTTAATCGTACGCCCAGGAACGGTAATGCTGGAAGTCGGCTTCAGCGCGATATTGGCAACAATCTGCTGGCCGCTGCTGATACCGCCGAGAACGCCGCCCGCATGGTTGCTCTGGAAACCTGATTTAGTAATTTCATCGCGATTCTCGCTTCCGCGAAGTTTTACCACATCAAAACCATCGCCAATTTCCACGCCCTTGACCGCATTGATGCTCATCAGCGCATGCGCAATATCTGCATCCAGGCGGTCAAACACCGGCTCGCCCAGGCCCGGAGGAACACCATCAGCCACCACGGTCACTTTCGCCCCGATAGAGTCGCCCTCTTTTTTCAGCCCGCGCATCAGTTCATCAAGCGCGGTGATTTTGTCCGGGTCCGCGCAGAAGAACGGGTTCAGTTCAACCTGATCCCACTCTTTTATCGCCAGCGGAATATCCCCCATCTGGGTCAGGCAGCCGCGAATGACGATACCCAATTTCTCGGAGAGGAATTTTTTGGCAATCGCCCCGGCAGCCACACGCATAGCGGTTTCTCGCGCAGAAGAACGACCGCCGCCGCGATAATCGCGCAGGCCATATTTCTGCTCATAGGTGTAATCGGCGTGCCCGGGACGGAAAAGATCCTTAATGGCGCCATAGTCCTGAGAACGCTGGTCGGTATTCTCAATCAGCAGACCAATGCTGGTGCCGGTTGTCACGCCTTCAAACACGCCGGAGAGGATCTTCACCTGATCCGGTTCGCGGCGCTGGGTGGTATAGCGCGACGTTCCCGGACGGCGACGGTCGAGATCGTGCTGGAGATCGGCTTCGGTCAGCGAGATGCCTGGCGGCACGCCGTCAACGATGCAGCCCAGCGCCAGACCGTGCGACTCACCGAAAGTCGTCACGCGAAAGAGTTGTCCAATTGTGTTTCCTGCCATCACGGCTCCATTATTGTCGTTATGTTTGCGTGTTGTTTTAGTCTTTATAGATGCCGAAATGCGCGCGGGCGGCAATCAGCTGCGGTTTGCTCAGCATAAAGACGCCATCGCCGCCATTTTCAAATTCCAGCCAGGTAAATGGAACGTCAGGATACTGCTCCATCAGATGTACCATGCTGTTACCCACTTCACAAATCAGGATACCGTCATCGCTGAGATAATCCGGCGCGCAGGCGAGGATGCGACGGGTCAACTTCAGGCCGTCGCTACCGGAAGCCAGTCCGAGAACCGGTTCATGGCGATATTCCCCCGGCAGGTCAGACATATCTTCTTCATCAACATAAGGCGGATTGGTGACGATCAGATCGTACTGCACCTTCGGCAGATCGCGGAAGAGATCGGAGCGGATCGGCGTAACGTGATGAATTAAGCCGTGATCTTCCACGTTCTGTTCTGTAACGGCCAGCGCGTCAGGAGAGATATCAACCGCATCGACTTCCGCTTCCGGGAAAGCGTATGCGCAGGCGATAGCGATACAGCCGCTGCCGGTGCACATGTCGAGGATGTGTTGAGGCGAGTGGTCAATCAACCCCGCAAACCGGTTATTAATCAGCTCGCCAATCGGTGAACGGGGCACCAGCACGCGCTCATCCACATAAAATTCATGGCCGCAGAACCAGGCTTTGTTGGTCAGATAGGCAACCGGAATGCGCTCGTTAATACGGCGAATGACGCGCTCAACAATACGGTGTTTTTCGCTGGAGGTCAGACGCGCGGTGCGCATATCTTCCGGAATATCAAGGGGCAGATATAGCGACGGCATAACCAGTTGCACCGCTTCATCCCACGGATTATCGGTGCCGTGTCCGTACCAGATATTTGCAGCGCTGAAGCGGCTTACCGCCCAACGCAGCATGTCCTGAATGGTATGAAGCTCATTAACGGCCTCATCAATAAAAATTTTATCCACGCTCTCCCCCAGGGCACGCTCTGCTATAAATTCGGCGGCTAGTTTGCCATGAAGACGGGGATAAATCAGCATTCTTACGTCAGGCTGAAGGGGAAAAATAGGTTTTCCTTGCCTGAATGTACGGCGAGTCGGGTAAACTAACAGCAAAGAAACAATGAGATCAGGTAATGAAAAAGAAAACATCGCTAAGTAAGGAGGATCAGGCATTGTTCCGGCAACTGATGGCCGGTACGCGTCAGATTAAGCAGGACACCATTGTTCACCGCCCGCTGCGCAAGAAGGTGAGTGAAGTAGCGCCAAAGCGTCTGCTCCAGGAGCAGGCAGACAATAGTCACTACTTTTCCGATGAGTTTCAGCCGCTGCTGAATACTGAAGGAGCGGTTAAGTACGTGCGCTCAGACGTCAGCCACTTTGAACTGAAAAAACTACGCCGCGGCGATTATTCGCCGGAGCTGTTTCTCGACCTGCACGGTCTGACCCAGCAACAAGCCAAACAGGAACTGGGAGCGTTGATCGCCGCCTGCCGCCGGGAACATGTGTTCTGCGCCAGCGTGATGCACGGGCATGGAAAGCATATTCTCAAACAGCAAACACCGCTATGGCTGGCGCAGCATCCGCATATTATGGCCTTTCATCAGGCGCCAAAAGAGTACGGCGGGAACGCCGCACTGCTGATACTGATCGAAGTTGAAGAGTGGCAACCACCGGAACTTCCGTAATACATCAGCCCCGGCGGGAATCAGATAGCTTTCGCCATCTTCAAATTGAAGGGACTCACTTGCCAGTTAAATATACCTTTACCGTCATCATCAAGTGTGACGCAGGCAATCGCCGAGGTGGCGAACATCGGCGGCGTTTCTCCCGGGCACAGCTCTGAAACGAGGTAGCCGACGAGCGGCAGGTGAGACACGACCAACGCCGTTGCCACCCCCTCATTTGCCAGCGCCTGAAGATAAGCACTGACGATACCAACATCGCCGCACGGCGTCAGTTCCGGCATGACGTCGACATCTTTTGGCAGACTCATGCACTCCCTGACGATCTCCAGCGTCTGTTCCGCACGCAGGTAGGGACTGACCAGAACCCGCTCAATATCCACTTTTTGGCTTTTCAGCCAGGTTGCCATCTGATGCGACTCATCGCAACCACAGACGGTTAATGGACGAACCGAGTCACTGGCTGCATCGAGGGCAGCGTCGCCGTGACGCATGATAAAAACTTGCATATTGCACCGCTTTTGTTAACCAGAAGCACCGCTGTCTTACCCGCGCAGACAATACACGGGCGACCCGGTGGCCGGGCATTGTGCCTGATCCATTCCACGAATGAAATGCTGTTTTTTACCTCAATGGCGTAAGTATAGTCAACCATTGCTTACAAAATAGACAGAAGACAACATCATCCATTACCGGAATACATAACCGGATTCACCTTCTTTGACCTCAACTTAGCTCGTCCGTTCATTCGTGGGCCAGAAGGTTGCCCCCTGTTTAGCCATATGTAATAAAGTGTCACATGGTGTAAAACGCGGGCCGTACTGTGCGGCGAGGCGCTGCAAAATCGCCACAACCTCTCCTGCGCCCAGCATATCCATATAGCGAAACGGGCCACCAAGAAACGGCGGGAAACCAATGCCAAACACCGCGCCGAGATCGCCGTCACGGGCGCTACGAATAATCTGCTCATCGAAACAACGCGCCGCTTCGTTGAGCATCATCATCACACAACGTTCCGCCACCTGCTGCGCGGACAAGCGCGCCTGTGGAGAAGAGACCCCCAGCAAAGGATAAACAGCCGGGTCGGGCCGTTTTTTGCTTTTACGCCCTTTTGTCTTATAAAGATACAAACCCCGGTTATTTTTTCTACCTTTGCGATCGTCATTCAGAATCGAGCTAATGATGTTTGCTGGCGGGCTAAAACGTTCCCCCCAGGCCGCTTCCAGCACGGGGATAATTTTGGTGCCAGTATCGATTCCCACTTCATCGAGCAACTGAACAGGGCCAACCGGAAAACCGAACTTCACCAGAGCGTTATCGATATGCTCAATCGGTTCACCTTCCGTTAATAAATGCATCGCTTCATTAATATAAGGAGCCAGAATGCGGTTAACATAAAAACCTGCTTTGTCGGCAACAACGATAGGCGTTTTCCCTTGCAGCTTCGCCAGTTTCACCACCGTTGCAATCGTTTGTTGATCGGTACCGGCATGGGGAATCACCTCCACCAGCGGCATTTTTTCTACCGGGCTGAAGAAGTGTAGCCCGATAACCCGCTGCGGCCTGCTCGCCAGAGCCGCAATCTCGCCGATCGGTAATGATGACGTATTCGATGCAAAGATGGTCTCCGCATGACAGTGCTGCTCAACTTCACGCACCATTTTTTGCTTAAGGGAAAGGTCTTCAAATACCGCTTCGATCACCACATCGCGGTGAGCAAATCCCTGGTAATCCAGAGAGCCGGAAATGAGCGCCAACTGACGATCGCGCTCGCTGGCCCGCAGATAGCGGCGGCGAACCTGCTTGTCGAGCAGGTCCCAGCTGTACCTCAGTGCGTGATTAATCCCGCCATGATTAATGTCCTTAATACGTACTGGCAGCCCTCCCCTGCACGCGGTAACCCAGGCGATGCCACCGCCCATTAATCCGCCGCCAAGAACGCCAACGCTACGCAGTTCACCAGGTTCAGCATCCGCGCCGCGATCTTTTTTCAAATCGGTACTGGCGAAAAAAACCGACCGCAGCGCCTGCGATTGTGGCGTCATCGCCAGCTCGCCAAAGGCGCGCGCCTCTTCGCTATATCCGCGATTACTGCCCTGTGCCAGCCCGATCGCCATCACCTGCAAAATGCGTTCGGTCGCCGGATAGTTACCCTGCGTCTTCTGATAGGTTTTTTTTTCTACTAACCGAAACAACAGGCTACGCGCCAGGGGGCCAGCAAGTATGCGCTCGCGCAGCGGAAGATGACGACTTTTCGACCCCCCTTTCAGCGCCAGATCCACGGCGGTTTGCAACAAAATAGTCTGCGGCACGACATCATCAACCAGCCCGGCCTTAAGTGCCTGCCGCGGACGAAGCTGCTTTCCGGTCAGAATCATATCGAGCGCACCGCTGAGGCCGATTAATCGCGGTAAACGCTGAGTGCCGCCAGATCCCGGCAGCAGCCCTAGCTGAACTTCAGGCAATCCAAGCCGGGTTTTATCATCGTCGCTACACACTCGCCCGTGGCAGGCCAGCGCCAGCTCAAGACCGCCTCCCAGACAGGCCCCATGAATGGCGGCGATAACCGGAATCGACAGCCTGTGGATCTCCGCCATAATTTGCTGCCCCTCACGGGCCAGCGATTCCGCTTCCTGCGCGCTCGCGCAGCGGGCAATCATGTTAATATCCGCCCCGGCGATAAAATTATCCGGTTTTGCCGAAATAAACACGGCGCCGCGCAGGTCTTTATTATCATGAATCTGACGGATAATTCGCCGAACCTCACTGATAAACTCGGCTTTCAGGGTATTCATTTTTTCGCCGGGAGCATCAATCGTAATAACGGCGATATTGTCCGGGCGAATCTCAAGCGCAAATGCCGATACGGTATCCATTATTCGGCCTCCAGAATCATGGCTGAACCGAGTCCGCCCGCCGCGCAGGCAGTGACCAGACCAAACCCGCCTCCGCGACGCCGCAGTTCATGCAGGGTTTGGGTTATCATCCGCGCGCCGGTGGCGGCAAACGGATGACCGTAAGCAATCGACCCGCCAAGGACGTTAAATTTGCGCTCATCCACGTCTCCCGTCGCCTGTGAACGGCCAAGCACTTCGCGGGCAAAGCGTTCGCTGGCCATACAGTGTAAATTGGCCAGCGTTTGCGCGGCGAAGGCTTCGTGCATATCAATCAGCGTTAAATCAGCCAGCGTGAGTCCCGCTCTTTCCAGCGCCAGCGGCGTCGCCCACGCAGGCCCCAGCAGCATATCCTGGCGGACATCGATGGCGGTGAAAGCGTAACTGCGCAAATAGCCCAACGGAATAAGGCCCAGCTCTTTAGCCCGGGACTCGGTCATCAGAAGCACCGCCGCCGCCCCGTCGGTTAATGGCGTACTGTTAGCGGCGGTCACCGTTCCGTGTTTGCGGTCAAAGGCCGGTCGTAACTTTTGGTAATCTGACAGTGTTGAATTTTTACGAATATTATTGTCCTGTTCCAGCGGTTCCCGGAACGGGGGGGTATACGCAGTCATAACTTCTGCTGATAGTTTGCCCTCTTCCCACGCTCTGGCTGCCAACTGGTGCGAACGAAGCGCCAGCTGATCCTGCTGTTCACGCGTAATCCCCCAGGTTTTCGCCATCTGCTCGGCGGTATCCCCCATGCGCAGCCCGGTTGAATACTCAGCAACCGCTGGCGGCACGGGCAGAAGATCGCGAAAGCGCAGACGGGAAAAGAGCTTCAGACGCTGGCTCAGGGTACGGGCTTTGTTCGCATCAACCAGAGTTCGGGCAAGTTTTTTACTGACGCCAATCGGCAACACGGAAGAGGAGTCGGCCCCGCCAGCGATACCGGCGCGGATAGTTCCCGCCATCAGGCTTTCCGCAACGTTGGCCACGGCCTGGAAACTGGTCGCACAGGCACGACTGACGCTGTAGGCATCAGTATGTACGCTCATGCCGGTTCCCAGCACAATTTCCCGGGCGATATTCGGCGCTTCCGGCATCTGTACCACCTGGCCAAAGACCAGTTGTTCTATTATTTCCGCGGGAATATTGCTGCGAGCGAGCATTTCGCCAACCACCAGCTTGCCTAAATCAACGGCAGGAATACCGTGGAATGCCGTTGCCTGTCGGGCAAACGGGGTACGTAAGCCGCTGATAATAGCAATACGATCGCCCTGACGGGTGACCAGCGGTAATACCTGACTCATAACATGCCCCTGTTAACCAATAAGACAAAGTGGTCTGACCTGATAACAGTTTTAACCAATATTTTACATTAAGCCAATCGGGGAGGGGAAAAAGTGGGAGCTAAAACACATTGAGCAGGAAAAATAACGCCCCAGTGACGAGGGGCGTGCGGGGGCAGATTAACGCAGGCCGAGCTGGAAAATCAGGGTTTCGGCTTCGCAGCAGAATACAAAGTCGATATCCAGTTTCACACTACCATCCACCTCAGTGAAGGTCGGGGTGATTTTGCACGGCTCGGATTCCACGCTACGCGCTCTGGCACTCAATGTCGCGAGAGTTTCTTCTGCTTCGGCACGGTTAGCGAACACGCGGCTCCAGGACGCGGTGCAATCGGTGTTGTCCATAATGGTGCCAACATCCATACAGCAGCAAACCGGGGTTTCATCAGCACTGCATTTACTCATCGTAGATTTCCTCTGTATATGCACTCAAGGTGCCAGACAATGACTGTGTTTATTTTACGCCCGGTGTATGCCCTCCTCCAGTCGTTAATAGCGACAAATGGGATAAGTGACAGAAATCACACTTAAAAATGATCCAAAACAAAAATACCCTACTTTTGGCATGCGCTTTACCGGCAAATTTGCCAGACAGATCTCGTTTCCAATATAACAATTGAAAAAACTTATAAACAAACTTGCAACATTTCATCTGGTCGGACCTATACTCAGCCAACTGGTCTGATTTCTCTGTCGTAAAGCAGACTCTACACTTCGCGCCTCTGTTACCACATGTAACATTGATTTAATAAAAATGACTCTATGAGGTTATGGGCATGAGCCAGAAAACCCGCGTTACCCAATCTGCCCTTGCAGTGGCTGTAGCAATTGTTTCCACCCAGGCCTGGTCAGCGGGCTTTCAGTTAAATGAATTCTCTTCGTCAGGCCTTGGTCGCGCCTATTCAGGCGAAGGCGCAATAGCCGATGATGCGGGAAACGTCAGTCGTAACCCGGCGTTAATCATGATGTTCGACCGGCCGACCTTTTCCGCTGGCGCGATTTTTGTCGATCCCGATGTCAACGTTAGCGGCAGTTCAGTGATCGGTAATGACGCCAGCCAGAAGAATATCGCGCCGACCGCATGGGTGCCCAATCTGCACTTTGTCGCGCCAATAAATGAACAGTTTGGCTGGGGGGCATCACTCACATCTAACTACGGTTTATCCACCGAGTTCAACAATGATTTCGCCGCAGGATCAATGGGCGGGATTACCGACCTTGAAACACTTAATCTCAATCTGAGCGGCGCTTATCGCCTTAACAATCACTGGAGTTTTGGTCTGGGCCTCAACGCGGTGTACGCCCGGGCAAAATTAGAGCGCTATGCCGGGGATTTACCGGATATTATCGGCGCCCAGTTGCCAGAGATGGTGCAATCAGGCGTACTGTCTCCGACCCAGGCGCAAGCAATTGGCCAGCAGGCGGGCGGTATCAGCCGCGACACTCAAATCGCTTATCTGAAGGGCGATGAATGGGGATTTGGCTGGAATGCAGGGATTTTATATGAGGTCGATAAAAATAACCGCTACGGCTTAACTTATCGTTCTGAAGTCAAAATTGATTTTGACGGGGATTATAAGAGCAGCCTGCCGTCATCCCTTAACGCCATCAATTCCGCCCTGGGGCTGGGTTTGCCCTACGGCACCGGCGGTTCCACTATTGGCGGATCTCTGACGTTGAACCTGCCTGAAATGTGGGAACTCTCCGGCTATAACCGCGTCGCGCCAAAGTGGGCCATTCACTACAGTCTGGCGTATACCAGCTGGAGCCAGTTTCAGGAGCTAAAAGCAACCAAAACCAGCGGTGGAGAAACTCTGTTCTATAAAGACGAAGGCTTTAAAGACTCCTATCGTATCGCTCTGGGGACGACCTATTACTATAACGATAGCTGGACTTTCCGTACCGGTATCGCATTTGATGATAGCCCGGTCCCGGCATCTAACCGATCCATCTCCATTCCGGACCAGGATCGTCTGTGGCTAAGCGCAGGTACGACCTATGCCTTTAATAAAGATGCGTCGGTCGATGTCGGCGTTTCTTATATGCACGGCCAGCATGTCGAATTTGATGAAGGCCCGTATCACTTCAAATCTGAAGGTAAAGCCTGGCTGTACGGTATGAACTTCAACTACCGCTTCTGATCATCTGACGGGACAAAAAGGGTGCGCATGATGCGCACCCTTTTACTTTCGGCAACGGGATTGCTTACTGAGAATCAATGTCTTTAAGATCGCCCTGAATCGCCTGCGCGTTCGGGTTTTCATTCGGCGTCAGTTTGCCGCCGTTGGCAATAAAGTCGTGACGCTGGAAGTAAGCTTCACGCATCATGATATACGGATCGGAAGACTGACGAAGCAATCCGTCGGAATCCAGCAACTGCGCGCGCGTTTCAATCCCCTCAACCATCCATTTACCAATAGACATCGGCCACGTCAGCCAGGAAAGGACCGGGTAGAAATCATCGGCCATATCGCCCCCTTCATCACGAAGAGTAAAACTGCCATAGAATGGCAATTGCATATATGGACCGTAACCAACGCCATAGTGACCCAGTGTACTGCCGAAACGGCTCGGTTCAGTGCGCCGCAGTTTCGGGTTTGCCATCCCAGCCACATCAGCCAGGCCGCCCATTCCAAGAAGCGTGTTCAGGAAGAAACGCGTGAAGTGCACCATCCCGTTATAGGGATCTCCCTTCAGGAAGAAGTTCACCATTATCGCCGGTTCTTCAAGGTTGCTGGTAAAGTTACTCAGGCCGTTACGCGCCGGCTGCGGAACATAGTCACGCCACGCCACGGCGACGGGCCGAAGCACATAGGGATCAACAACATTGTAGTTGAAGTTGAACATGGTGCGGTTAAAACCTTCAAGGGGATCTGAACGCCCCTGCGGTAGATCGCCAGAACCAGAACTGGCGCATCCCACCAGCAATGTAGCGCCAAGCGCAAGCGCCGACAGGCGAAAATTCATAGGTGTCTCCCTGTTAATTTAAGCTATCGCTGGGGGTATCCGGGGACAGCAGCCGCCATCAAGATATCGCCCATAAGCATGTGCCTGCTTTCAGCATAGCCTTCTTTGGCATCATTGTTGCCCCCAGATTCTATACACATTTTGCAATCTCCGTATTGCTAATCTTGTCATTGCGAAGAATTTAGGCGGTTATTCAGCGCCGAATTGCGGAAATCGCTCTACGATTATAATAAAGACAAGTCGCAGAGGAATAATGATGACATCGCGGACTCGCCATGACAGTAAAGAACGGGAAGTTGAAAGCGTTGAAAAACAAAAAGGAGAGGAGATCGAGGTTGATGAAGAGCATCTGCCTTCGCGAGCGATGGCCACGCATGAAGTCATTCGCCAGGAAGGCGAAAAAGAGCTTGAGCGTGATGCGATGGCGCTATTATGGTCAGCCATTGCCGCCGGACTTTCAATGGGCGCCTCACTTCTCGCCAAAGGCATCTTTCATGTGCACTCTGGCGAACTTCCCGGCGGTTTTTTGCTGGAAAATTTCGGTTATTGCTTTGGTTTTGTCATCGTTATCCTTGCTCGCCAGCAGTTATTTACCGAGAACACCGTCACCGCCGTCCTGCCTGTTATGCAGAATCCAACGTTCGGCAATATCGGCCTCTTGTTACGTTTGTGGGGCATTGTGCTCATCGGTAACTTAATCGGCACCGCGATTGCGGCGTGGGCATTCAATGCCATGCCTGTTTTCGATCAACCTACACGTGAAGCCTTCAGCGATATCAGCCTGAAGGTGATGCACAATTCCCCCTTCGAGATGTTCGCCAGCGCGATTATTGCCGGCTGGCTGGTTGCCACTATGGTGTGGATGTTCCCTGCTGCGGGGTCAGCAAAAATTGTCGTCATTATTTTGATGACCTGGCTTATCGCACTTGCAGACACTGCGCATATTGTGGTCGGCAGCGTCGAAATATTTTACCTGGTATTCACTGGGGCGATACCCTGGCAGGAATTTATCTGGCCTTTCGCTCTGCCAACGCTTGCGGGAAATATCTGCGGCGGGACCTTTATTTTCGCCTTACTGAGTCATGCGCAGATCCGTAACGATATGAGCCATGAGAAAAAAGCTCAGGCAAAAACAAAAAAGTGGTGACAGTTTAAGCAGTCAGTGCAGACCTGCTTAACCTGCAAGGGAAAAGACGCTATAATCCCGGCCGCTTCGTCCCCTTAGTTAAATGGATATAACGAGCCCCTCCTAAGGGCTAGTTGCAGGTTCGATTCCTGCAGGGGACACTTTTCCACCGTTCACTATTCTCTGTAGTCGTTCGCAGAATTCCCGGCGCTGCAAGGTTTCCATAATATACCCGCATGCCGAAACTCATTAACCGTCACCCAGTGCGGCAGGAAAAAACGGGCCAATAATTAGAAGGCTTATCCAGTGTAATATACCCTAAATTATTCGAGTTGCAGGAAGGCGGCGACGCAGTGAATCCCCGGGAGCGTACTCCAGTACGTGACTGGGGTGAACGAGGAAAGCCAACGCACATGCAACTTGAAGTATGACGGGTATAAACAGTATCGTCCCACATATTTTCCGTTTGCTCATGCTATTTATTACACCATTACTTATGCTGACTGGATTAAGACACGATTGAATGACGCATAACTGAATACACCGACCAGACTTCAAGTTGTATGCGCGTTGACAGTCACTCTCCCCCTCCCCGGACCTCGCCCTTGCGAGGACAATAAACAGCGTTCACATGCGCTCCTCGCTAATTTCCCCGTGTTCTTTCATGAAGTCGCGATAGCAAGCGAGTTTCATATCGTTTACCCATCTCATGTCTCCCTCATAGGATAAGCGCCAGCCAATCCCCGTGATTTTTGATCTCACGCAATAGTGCTATCGTTATATATGAAAAGATATAGCGATTTTTTAATCTCTTTGTTTCCGGACAGAAACATATGCCATTTTCCCGCCGTACCTTCTTGCAGGCGCTGGGCCTGGCGCTCTATTTGCCAAACATGAAAGGCTGGGCCGCCCCGAACCAGGATTTTCGACTGGGAAACCTCCCCGCGCCTGCAGCTATCCAGCGTATCGTCAGCGCCGGTGCGCCGGCGGATATGCTGCTGCTTGCCGTCGCGCCGGAAAAGCTGCTGGGATTCTCCTCATTTGATTTTTCGCGCTTTCCTCAGTCTCCGTTACCGCCAGAGATTGCCCGCCTGCGCAAACTGGGCCGTCTCGCCGGGCGCGCCAGCACCCTGTCGCTGGAGGCGCTGGTCGCGCTTGCGCCCGATCTGATTGTCGACTGCGGCAACGCCGATGAGACCTGGATATCGCAAGCCCGACGGATCGGCGCCCGCAGCGGCATTCCCTGGGTCATCATCAGCGGCACGCTGGCGACATCGGCACAGCAACTGTTAACCCTCGGCGAGATCGTCGGCCAGGAGGCGCGAACTCAGCGGCAGGCGACGCTGGCGCAACGCTTTATTAATGAGGCCCTCGCCTTTTCACATTCATCCCGCGCCGCAACCCGTTTCTACGCCGCCCGCGGCGCAAAGGGGCTGGAAACCGGGCTCGCAGGGTCGCTGCATACCGAGGCGGCGGAACTGCTTGGATTGGTTAACGTCGCCCGCGCCGCCGGACGCACCGGACTAAGTCAGGTATCGCTGGAAAATCTGCTGCAGTGGCAGCCGGACATTATCCTGACCCAGGAGGCGGCGACCTGGCGGCATATTACCCAGGATCCGATCTGGCGGGGCATTGATGCCGTGGCAAAAGGCAATGTCTTGCTACTGGACGGGCTACCCTTCGGCTGGCTGGATGCGCCGCCTGGCGTGAATCGTCTGGCTGGTCTGCGTCGCCTGCACGCCTGGCTGGATCCGAAAATACAAGCCACCCTGCAAACCGATCTTACCCGCTATAGCGAGTTGTTCTGGCATGCGGCGCTCTCTCCTCAACGCTACACGGAGCTGATGAATCCAAGATGAAACCCATTAGCCTGAGCTTCACGTTAGTGGCCGCCGCGCTGGTCACTCTGGGCATCGCATTCTTAACCGGCCCCTGGGATCTCACACCTGCGCGCCTTTGCGAACTGCTTTTCTCTTCTTCTCACGCCAACGCACGCGACAGCATCGTATTCTGGCAAATTCGCGTACCAAGAATTGCCGCCGCGTTGATAATCGGCGCCTCGCTTTCCGCCGCCGGAACCGCCTATCAGGGAATATTTCGTAACCCGCTGGTCTCACCGGATATTCTCGGCGTCGCCGCGGGCGCAGGGCTCGGCGCCTGCTTCGCTATCTGGTGGGGCGGCCCGGCGTGGTTTATCCAGCTCTGCGCATTCTTTGGCGGCCTGGCGGTTGTCGGCGGCGTGATCCTTATTGCCCGCACCGCCACCCGCCACGAACCGGTGCTGACGCTGGTCCTGGTGGGGATCGCTTTAGGCACTCTCTGTGGCGCCGGAATATCGCTTATTAAAATTATCGCCGATCCCTATACCCAGCTCCCGTCGATCACCTTCTGGCTGCTTGGTGGGCTGTCGGATATCACCCTCGGCGATCTGACTTTCGCCGCCCCGCTGATGGTTATTGGCTGTCTGCCTTTATGGCTGCTACGCTGGCGGCTCAATATGCTGACCCTTTCCGATGATGAAGCCCGCGCGCTGGGGATGAATATCGCACGCCTGCGGCTGATTATTGTGTTATGCGCCACGCTCGTCACCGCCAGCGCGGTCGCGATTGCGGGCATCATCGGCTGGGTCGGCCTTATCGTTCCACATATTGGCAGGCTGCTCACCGGAAGTAATCATCAGCGCCTGCTGCCGGTGGCGATGGCGCTGGGAACGATTTTACTCCTGTTAACCGACACCCTTGCCCGCAGCGTGAGTACCACTGAGATCCCGCTCGGTATCCTCACTTCATTTATCGGCGCGCCGTTCTTCCTGGCGCTGCTGCTACACCGGAGCCCGCTATGACGCTACTCGTAGTCGATCACGCCAGCGTTGGCTATGCCCGGCGCACGGTATTGAGCGATGTCTCATTCACCCTGTCCGCCGGGACAATTTGCTGTCTCCTGGGGGCGAACGGCGGCGGTAAAACGACGCTGATGCGCAGTATTCTCGGCCTGCTTGCGCTTCGCGGCGGTGAAATAACGCTTGACGGTATCGCCATCAGGCAGATGTCGCCGCGCGAACGCGCATGCGCGATGGCCTGGGTTCCGCAGGCCCACGAGGGCGCATTTGCTTTCAACGTCATTGATATGGTGCTGATGGGCCGCAGCCCGCACCTGAATACCTTCACCCAACCCACTCCCCGCGATCGCGAGATCGCCCTGACCCAGCTTTCATCACTTGGGATTGCCCATCTCGCCGGACGCAGTTGGTCAACGCTTAGCGGCGGCGAGCGTCAGTTGACGTTAATCGCCCGCGCCCTGGTCCAGCAACCGCGGCTGCTTTTGCTGGACGAGCCCGCGTCAAGCCTCGACTTTGGTCACCAAATCCGGCTCCTTGACGTCCTGCGTCAGCTAAGGCAACACGGGGTTACGCTGCTGATGGCAACGCACCACCCCCTGCACGCGCGGGTTGTCGCCGATCAGGTCATTCGGGTTGAAGCAGACGGTCGCGTCAGCAGCGGCGCACCACAAGAACAACTGCGCGCCAGCGCGCTCGCTGAGCTATACGGCGTGACACCCGCGCAGATCCACCACCACCTGGGTCACTCTTATTTTCAAGGATAATTATGCTCATTGACGATATTGATTTTGCCGAACTCTACCGCCAGCAGCTTAAGCTTGCCGGGCGAACCGAAAAATCCCCCGCGCACTGGGACGCCCGCGCGGAAAAAATGGCCACGGACTGCGCCCGCCCCACCGATAGTTACCTGCTGCAGTTGCTGGAGAAAATCGATTTAACCGGCGCCGATAGCCTGTTTGATATGGGTTGCGGCCCAGGCACCGTCGCACTGGCGCTGGCCGATCAACTGACCCAAGTGCACGGTGTGGATTACAGTCAGGGTATGCTGGAGGTGGCTCAGCGCCGCGCCGCACTTCAGAACATCAACAACGCCCAGTGGCACCGCCGGGCGTGGGAAGCGTCATGGGACGACCTTCCACGTTGTGATATCGCCGTGGCTTCGCGCTCCACGCTGGTCAGCGATATGCACGCCGCCATGGATAAACTTAATCGCCAGGCCAGGCTTCGCGTTTATACGACGCATCTGGTCAGTCCCTGGTTTATGTCGCCCGCTATCCAGCGCGCGCTGGGACGCGATGTGGTTGAGCTGCCGAACTATATCTACGCGCTGAATGTGCTGTATCAGATGGGTATCCATGCGCGCGTCGATTTTATTCGCGGCCCTAACTGTCAACAGGACAATAGCACTTTCGAACGTTTCGAAGAGAACGTGAAGTGGACCCTTGGCACGCTTGACGATGACGAACGCGATCGCCTTCAGCACTGGTATCGCCAGCAGGATCCACAGCAGATCGCGCCGCCGACCCGCGACTGGGCGCTGATCTCCTGGCAATGCAGGAGCGCATCATGATCTATTTTCCCCAGGCTCTTACCGATAGCTGGCTGATGGAAGATATCGGCGGCGGCGATTTGACGACCCGCGCGCTGGCCATTAGCGAACGGCCAGGCGTCATGGTATTTCGCCATCGACAGGGCGGCTGCATAAGCGGCATCGCCCCGGCAACCCAGATGCTACGCAGTCTGGGTTTAACGGTTTCGCAAACGCAGCGTGATGGCACCCGGGTGGCCGCAGGCGATATTTTACTGTGCGCCAATGGCAGCGCCGACGCGCTGCATCAGGGATGGAAAGCGGTACAAAATGTGCTCGAATGGAGCTGCGGCGTTTCGGCTTATATGGCGCAGATGCTGGACATGCTTCATCAGCGTCTGCCCAATGGTCATATTGCCTGCACCCGTAAAGCCATTCCCGGCACGCGACTATTAGGAACGCAGGCGATCGTCGCCGCTGGCGGGCTGATTCATCGCGCGGGCTGCGCGGAAACGCTACTGCTTTTCGCCAACCATCGCCGCTTCCTCAGCAACGGAAACGACTGGCATTCAGCTATCCAGCAGTTGCGGCAAAGTTCGCCGGAAAAAAAGATCGCCGTCGAAGCTGATAACGTCGATGAGGCGATCGCCGCGCTGAACGCCGCGCCGGATGTGTTGCAACTGGATAAGTTTACGCCGCAACAGGCCAGCGACATCGCGCAACAGGCGGCACGCCTCGCGCCGCACTGCACGCTGGCGCTCACCGGCGGCATCACCTTAAGCACGCTTCCCCATTATCTCGATTGTGGAATCGAACTGTTCATCACTTCGGCGCCGTGGTTCGCACAGCCAGCCGACATTCAGATCAGTATGCAGGTGGAAAGTTCGCAATAAAAATAAATAAGCCAAAATGGAATGATAAAAATGAACGTCAGGAACAATATTATTTATACCGCTCTGGGTTTAGGCATCAGTCAGGCTGCATGTTCAGCAGCCGCGGAGGAGTCAATGACCGTGTGGTCGAGCCCGGCCCCGGCGGCTACGACCACGATTCTCGGGCAAGAGACCATGCAGTCGCTGGATAAGAACGATGTCGCGCATGCGCTCTCAGTCGTACCCGGCGTGGTATTACAAAAAGCAGGTAGCCGTAACGAACTGCAGGTGAAAGTTCGCGGTTTTGACGGTCGTCAGGTACCGGTATTTTTTGACGGTGTACCAATTTATGTCCCTTACGACGGCAATCTCGATCTCGGGCGTTTCCTCACTTCCGACATCGCATCGGTCGAGGTCTCTAAGGGTTACTCTTCTTTGTTGCAAGGGCCGAATCAAATGGGCGGCGCAATAAATATTACCACCCCACGCCCCGCTAAACCTTTCGAGGCCAGCGTCGGCTATCGCCAGGGCTGGAGCCGCAGCAAAGACAATGCCTTCGATACTCACGCTTCGCTCGCAGCCAGCAACGACCTTGGCTATATCCAGCTTAGCGGCAGTCGTCTCAAGCAGGATTTCCTCGGCCTGCCGCATGGCGTCCGCAATGCCATCACCGGTGAAAATGGCAAAATGGTCAATTCCGCCAGCGATGACAAGCGCGGCATCATCAAGCTTGGCTTCACGCCGCGTGCCAGTGATGAATACGCGTTCACTTATATTAAACAGGACGGTGAAAAGCAGAACCCACCGTATGCCGGAACCAGCAGCCAGAAATCGCGCTACTGGCAGTGGCCGGAATACGATAAGGAAAGCTACTACTATCAGGGCACGACTCATCTTACCGACGCCTTTACCCTGAAAAGTCGCCTGTACCACGATACCTTCAAAAATACGCTACTGATGTACAACAGCCTTGCGGATCTTAAAAATAAAAAGGGCAACTACAGCCGCTACGACGACTACAGTACCGGCGCGGGCTTACAGCTGTCTGCCGACCTTCTCGATAGTGACCAGCTCTCGCTGGCGGTAAACTGGAAAGATGACGTGCATCGCGAAAAGAGCGCACTAAATGGCCCTTACGATCGCTATCAGGATCGTACCTGGTCGGTTGCTGGCGAATATCAATGGGCCGCCGCCGATGACCTCGATATCGTTGTCGGCGTCAGCTACGACTGGCGTAATAGTCTTGAGGGTAAGAAGCACGAAAATAACGGCAGCGTCACCCATTATGACAGCAACAGGCAAAACGCATTTAACTGGGAAACCATGGCCCGCTACCATTTCGCCAGGCAGGATACCCTCGCGTTGTCCTGGTACGATCGTACCCGTTTCCCGACGCTCAAGGAGCGCTACACCACCTCGAAACCGGCAAAAGACCAGATCGCGTTGGTCAACCCGCACTTGAAACCGGAACGCGCTCGCGGCGTAGACCTCACCTGGAACGGCCATTTTAACGATCGCTGGTCCTACGAAATCAGCACCTGGTACAACCGGGTCAGCGATGCGATTCTGGCGATCAATATTGACGATGACACGGTGCAGAACCAGAACAGCGGCCGCGTTGACTACCGCGGAATCGATGCGGGTATTAAAGGCTCGCCGCTGGCGATGCTGGATGTCGGACTGAGTTACAGCCTGATTCATGCCGACGCCAAACGTCAGGCGGCGGGAAAAGTCACCGATCTGCCAAATCAAACCTTAACCGCCTGGCTGACGCTGAAGCCAACGGAATCGCTACGCGTAACGCTGTCGGAAGAGGCGCGATCGTCCAGCTACAGCAACAGCGATGGTTCCCAGCGGGCAGCAGGTTTCGCCATCACTCACCTGCGCGCGGATTACGCTATTGGCCGCGGCTTTAGCGTTAATGCTTCAGTCAACAACCTCTTCGATACCCGCTATTACTACAGCGAAGGATTTATTGAAGAGGGGCGCAACGTCTGGGCCGGTGTGGAATATAAATTTTAAACGCGGTTCCGCGCGGCGGAACCCCCGGGAGTCAATCATGAATACAGATTTTTCGGTCAGGCTACAGGCTATTCTGGGCAATCAGCGCCAGGCTGATGGTTCGCAGCGCAAAATAGTGCTGCGCGGTCGGGTACACCTCAGCAAGCACGGACTGGAAGCAGAGAACGGTATCCAGGAACATTTTTCAGATCCGGACTGCGCGCTAATGCATTACGCGCTGGAACATTACGATTTCTGGCGCGAACGTTACCCGGCGCTGGGTGGCCAGGCGCTCTACACCGGGATCTTCGGCGAGAACTTTTCCACTCGCGGAATGACGGAAAATGATGTCTGCCCGGGAGATGTTTTTCGCCTCGGTAGCGCAGAAATCCAGGTCTCCTGGGGCAGAGTCGCCTGCCAGACTATGG
Source organism: Klebsiella sp. KE9456 (assembly GCF_043832615.1). Taxonomy (NCBI): domain Bacteria; kingdom Pseudomonadati; phylum Pseudomonadota; class Gammaproteobacteria; order Enterobacterales; family Enterobacteriaceae; genus Klebsiella; species Klebsiella sp. KE9456. Next base: position 141,708 of record NZ_JBDYQK010000008.1, on the reverse strand, counting down.
CCGGGCGGCTGCAGGATCCGAATGCACCGACGATCATGCATCGACAGTCGCGCAACGGTTGGTTCTATCGGGTTGTGACGCCGGGGGAAGCCCGTTGCGATGATACCTTTATTCTTATCGATCGCCTCGCCGACGGCTGGCCGCTCAGTCGGGTACAGCGTATGGTGTTTGATAACCAGGGCAGCGATGAAGAGTTACTGGCGCTGTCGGCAATGCCGTTTCTTGCCGCCCCCTGGCGGGCGTTAGCGATGCAGCGCCTGAATAATGAAGCTTGATATTTGCCCTTTGTGTGCCAATTCCACTCGTACAGGCGCGTCACGCGCCTGGTAACCGTTCAATGCTTATGCCAACATGAAAGGTGAAACAGAAGACTTTTATTCAGCCACAGCGCCTGCCTTCATTAAGGTGACGGTCACCGCAACCGGTACGCCGACAGGGAAAAACGAGACGACTCACACTTGCGCGACATAACCGGTCTGATGAGCAATCATAGACAGCACCCCGGATAAATATGGCCACTGATACTGAATGTCGAGGAGAAATCACAACACAATCAGAGAATTAATGACATGCATCATTCACTCAACTCATCGGGCTGGCAATGACGCATTGTTGATTCACCCGGCGCGAATGGTAAAGTCGTCAGCCACCCGGACACCTCTTCAAGACTTAATACATCAGCATAGCGGGCATTAAGATCCAGCAAGGTGAAATCAAGCAATGACTGGCTGCGATCGCCAATCACTTCGCGGGGCACCATCACATGGAACCCCATCTGAAACGCCTCAATGGCGGTAGCGCGAATACTGCCGCTGGCGGTAACGCCCCCCAGAATTATGGTATCGATGCCCTGCTGTTTTAGCCACGCCTCCAGATTATTACCATAAAAGTCAGAGACATAACACGTTGTATGGTTGCGCGAAAAGGGCGCATCCGCCAGCGCCTCATCGATCTGGTTGAGGTAGGCATCTTCTGTCAGCCTGGTAATAAACGGGTATTTTTTCCCCCACAGCCAGGAAAATGCATGTTCAGGACGATAAATTGTGCGAGTAAATATCGTTGGTAGCCCACGCTGCGCCGCAAGCGTCAACAACCGATGCAAGCCTTGTTTATCAAACGGGGTATCAATCGCCAGCGTCGAACCGGAATCCATGTAGGCGTAGGTAACATCCCGCACCAAAATCGCCGCCTTGCTACCAAAGCCTATCTTGTGGGCAAAACCCGTCTGCGTGAAAACCCGCTGAATCTCGTCCGCAAGGTAACGACGCTGACCGCCTGGGGTATAAACGACCTTCAGCCCATAGGTTTTGACCTCCCCGTTTTCTTCCAGTCGACGCAACGTGCTGGCAGAGATCCCCAGCATTTTCGCCGCATCAGAAACCGTCAATAATTTATCGTACATGACATATCTATCCCATTGACCGGAAAAGTAGCTGTATACCAGACCGGTGCGTCCTGTGGTCTCATCGCGTGACGCTTTTCTGACGGAGGCGCCACGCAGTTATCAACCATTATACCTGACAGAGTGGCGGCAGACAGGCATGCCAGTCTGTGATCTGTTGATACAGCATGCCTAAATCCACCAGCGCCTGCTCATTACCGTGACGAGAAACCCACTGTATGCCCATTGGCATTCCCGTTGAGGAAATGCCCACCGGCAGCGCCAACGTCGGTACGCCCGCGTTGGTAAACGGCATATTGTAAGCAGGAGACCCGGTGGCCGCCAGGCCATAGGGGGCCAATGTCGGCGTTGCTGGCGTCATCAAGATATCCACGTCATCGAACAACGCCGCCAGCTCATGGCGATAACGCCTTCTCACCTGCTGCGCCTGCAAGTATTCCTGCGCGGAGATCGCGAGCCCCTGTTGCAGGAATTCCTGCAAATACGCACCAAACAACATCGGCTTCTGTAAGAAGGTGTCCTGATGATACGCTGCGCACTCCGCCTGCATCACAATATGGTGGGCGCGGCAAGCTGCATCGAAGCTTTGCGGAAGCGCAATACGTTTGAGCTTAACACCTCGCCCGGCGAGATCATCCATTGCCTGCAGACAAGCGGCGCCAATTTCATCATCCACATCAGCATAATAGGGATGCTCCACGATCCCCACGCTGTAATCGTGATTTTCACGCAGCTGCAGCGGCGTATAGGGCAAGGAATGCGTAGTGTCATCACGACCATCCGGGCCGGAAAGCGCATTAAACACCAGTACCGTATCCTCAACCGTATGAGTAAAAGCGCCAACGTGATCCAGCGACCAACTGGCGGGGATCACTCCCGCCTTGCTGATACGCCCATAGGTCGCTTTCAGTACCGTCACACCATTGAATGCCGCCGGACGAGACAGCGATCCGGCAGTTTGTGTACCCAATGCCATCAGCGCCATTCGCGCGCCGACGGCGGCAGCCGATCCGCTACTTGATCCACCGGGCGTATGCGCCGGGTTCCAGGCATTGCCCGTCTTCGGCGGTGTGCCCAGATTAGCAAATTCGGTGGTCGTCAGTTTCCCCAGCAACAAAGCGCCCTGACTCTCAAGCCTGTCGATCACGCTTGCGTTTTCCCTGGAGATATGACCTTTCAGTACCTTTGATCCCCCTTCGGTCGGCAAACCGCGGGTATGAAAAATGTCCTTCGCGCCATAAGGAATACCAAACAGCGCAGGCTTGCAGGCAATGGCGTCCATCTGCTGGTCCAGGTCAAGGGCGCGCTGACGCGCCCCCGCTGTATCAAGGTAACGCCACGCGTTGATCTCGCCGTCACGCTGCTCGATACGCGCCAGAAAATGGCTTAACAGCTCGCTCGGAGAAATCTTGCGCGCCGCCAGCTGCCGCCGGGTAGCGGCAATCGTGGCAAAGGGCGAGGTATCCAACACTTTCTTCATCCACTCATGTCCCTGTTATGGTCTGGCAGCAAACTGACCGTCAACGATTTGCGTATAAGGCATATCCTGTGTGATATTGCCGACAAACTTCTGAATATTAATCGCGGTTGTAAATGCTTCAGGAGAAATGACCGCGTTGGCGGGATAGACGTTGCTGTCGATCATCCGCTGTACCGCCGCATCCACCACGCTGCCGTTCAGTCCGGCAAATTCCTCGCGTGCCACCTGTTTGGCAACATCGGGATGCTGATGGATAAACGCCAACGATTCATTGATAGCTTTAACAAAGCGCGCAACCAGTTGCGGATTATCGGCAATCATTTTCTCCGAGGTATTAATGGTGGAGAACGCATACTCCGGGTAGTCACGCGTAAAATCATAAATCACTTTCAACCCTTGCCCTACCCCCTGATCCGCCTGAGGTTCATACACCACGGCAGCATCCGCGCGGCCCGCTAACAACGGTCCCAGTTCCGAACCATTTTGTACTTCGTTAATTTCCACATCCGTCTTCGGATTCAATCCGTTCTGACCTAGCAAGCGTAACAGCAGCGTATTCGACGTCCCTGGCGCCAGGCCAACGACCACCCGTTTGCCTTTTAAATCCGCCGGTGAAGAGAATTTAAAATCTGGTTTAGCCACAATCCATACTGGCGCACTGTTAGCCACCGCGCTGACGGCTTTGGCCTTGCCCCCTTTTTGTTGAGCGAATCCGACATGCTCCGGGCCATGTACGGAAAATTGCGCTTCACCAGACAGCACCGCCGCCAGCGCCGTTGGTCCTGACCCCGCGGAGCGAATCGACGTGACGTCTATCTGGTTTTTTTCGAAAAATCCCTGGTGTCTGGCAACATAAACCGGCAGATACAGTAAAGAGTGAAATGCTTCGGTCACCAGTACGCGATCGGGCTTCGCATCAGCCGCTGATGCATTGACAGAACAAGCGGTAAACAGCGCCGCGCACACCCATGCAACGATTTTATTCATTTTACTTTCCTTCTTAAGGCGTTAAGGAACTACGGAACGGTACCCCTAGCGATGCGTTTGCTGACGTTCCCAGGGCAGTAACCAGCGTTGTAGTTGAACCACGACCAGATAGAGCACAATGGCAACAATCAGCAACGCAAAGACGCCAACCCACACAACGTTGAGATTGAAAAGGTTGCCGGCAACGAAAATCATTTTCCCCAGGCCATAATCGGAGGAGATGAACTCACCGCCGATATCGGCAATCAGGGCAAAACCGATGTTTAGTCGAAAAGCCGCGATAATCCACGGCAGGGTCGAAGGCACCACCACCTTACGAAAAATCTGGTTACGGTTAGCCCCCAGGGAACGCATCAGGTTTACCTGGCTATCATCAATTTGGTGTGTGCCTTGCCATGCGGAGAGTAATGCCACGACATAGGTCGCGATAAAGGCCAGCGCAATTTTGGAAAACAGCCCGGAACCAAACCAAATGATGATGATCGGCGCCAAAGCGATCTTCGGCAGGCTGTTGAGTGCAATGAAAAAAGGATCGAGAATACGTGCCAGCACTGGTGTATGCCACAACAAAAGCCCCGAAAATGAACCGAGCAAGCTGCCCAGCACAAATCCCGTTACGGTGGCATATACCGTGACATAGGTATTTTGTAACAGTTCACCATTCGCCACCAGACGTACAAATTCCTGCCAAATCCCCGCTGGCGATCCCATCAGAAAGGCATTTACCACACCGGTATTCACCCCTAGCTGCCACAGAGCGACAATGACGACGAGGAGCAATACCCGGCAACCATTATCCCGCAATAGTGACAGCCAGCGCTTTGTGCGCTGACGTCCCTGGCGTGCGCGATCCGAGGCAGTTTTACCAACAACAACGGCGGATTTACTCATGCATGTTCCCCCAGTTGGATATCCATATCAGCCCAGATGGCATCGAAGAAGGTCTGGAATTGAGGATCTTTACGGGCGCCCATGGCAGAGCCGTGCCGCCTGGCAAGGCCAATATCGTAGGTTTTTTTGTTCCAGGTTGGTCGCTGAGACATCACCGCAATACGATCGGACATGGCAATCGCTTCACCAATATCATGGGTGATCAACACCACGGTTTTTCTGTATTCGTTGAGGATCGTCAGGATTTCCTCTTCCAGTACCAGCCGGGTTTGGTAGTCCAGCGCAGAGAACGGCTCATCAAGCAGAATGATGTCAGGATCAATGACCAGGGTACGGATCAGTGCTGCGCGTTGCCGCATTCCCCCTGAAAGCGTGGCGGGATAAGCGTGGGCAAAATCACCCAGCCCGTATTTATCCAGGTATGTCATTGCCCGTTCATGCCGCTCCTTCTTCGGCATCTCGTTAATTTCCAGACCGAGACAAACGTTATCCAGAATAGTACGCCACGGAAACAGCAGATCCTTTTGCAGCATGTAGCCCACACGCCCTTTACCGGGCATGGCATAGTACGGATCGAACACTTGAATGTCGCCCGCCGTCGGAGGCAACAGCCCCGCGATAATGTTAAACATCGTGGTTTTGCCGCAGCCACTGGGCCCGACAATGCTGATAAATTCCTGGTGATAAATATTGAGGGAAATATCTTTGATAACGTCTACTGCGTTATCGTCATGATCTAAAAACTGCTTTTTTACGCCTTTCATGGCAATCGCTACCGCAGGGGCGGCAGGATCGCCAGAAGGCATTTTTTCTCTTGCTGGTGAAAGGTTCATCTTACACTCCGGACTAACAGTATTTCCGACCCTCAAAAACGCCAGGCCGGATAACAGGGATGTCGATTGCGCGCACTTCACCGTGCAATAACTTGTCAAACTTGTCTAATACGACAAACTTATCAAACTTGTCATTCTTCCCATAATTATCCTTCCGTTCGACCGACATGCTGAGCGTAACCCGGCCAGCCCGGTGCACTGCATCAACTTTTCTTCACCGCCATGCCCGATGCCCCCGGGAGGGCGCAAAAGCGATACGCGACGCAATAACCTCCTTAAGAAGAGGGATATACCGGAGAATAAGCGCTACGCGCATACCATCAGGCCTGCGGGGAGTGGAGATGAACGGGCTATTGGCAGATTCGGCTGCGACAGATGACCTGTACCGCTCAATGCCCAGGCGCTGAAGGTCGTTAGGTAATCATCAGGGAGGAAGAGAAAAAATGGGGGCCAGGCGCCAGAAACGCGCTCTGATTGCCTGCGGAGGAGAATACTTGCGACAATTCCCCCCACTGTGTCGGCGAGACGCTCTCGCGCAGAGACAGTGAGGGGAATAAATTACCGGTTAGACAAACGCTTCAGACCTTCTTTTAAGTCATATTTCAGGTCGTCCATATCTTCCAGACCAATCTGCAGTCGTAGCGTCATCCCCTCCGGTTTCCATGCCGTTGCCGTTCGGTATTCCGCACAATTAAAAGGAATGATGAGACTTTCAAATCCGCCCCAGGAAAACCCCATACAAAAAATGCGCATGTTATCAAGCATGTCATCAACATTATCCTGGTTGAAGCGGGCATTAAGTACAATGGAGAAAAGGCCTGTTGAACCGGTAAAATACTTTTTCCAGTTTTCATGGCCCGGGCAGTCTTCAAACGCCGGATGCAGCACCCTGCTGACTTCTGGTTGACGCTTTAACCAGTCAGCCATTTCCAGACCACGAGCTTCCGCCTCTTTTACCCTCAGATGCATAGTTCGCAACCCACGTAACGCCAGAAAACAGTCTTCAGCACCTGGCAGCATCGCCATTGCATCATACGTTTTACGTAATGCCGGCCAGTGAGAATCATTAGCAGACACTAACCCCATCAGCAAATCGGAATGACCGCTGAGATATTTCGTGCCGGCCTCGACGGACAAATCAATGCCATGCGCATGCGCGTTGAAAAACAGAGGCGTGGCCCAGGTATTATCAATTATCGTGCTGATATTGTGTCGTTTAGCCACCGCGACAATCGCCCCGATGTCCTGCACCTCAAAACTTTGCGACCCCGGACATTCAAGCAGGATTACGCGGGTATTTTCCTGGATGAGCGCTTCGATATCCGTTCCGATCAGGGGATCGTAGTACGTTACGGAAACGCCATATTTCGACAGCAGCGTGTTACAGAAATTGCGGGTTGGTCGGTACACGGAATCCGTCACCAGAATATGATCGCCCGCACTGGTGACAGAGAATAGCGCCAGCGCCAGTGCGCCAAGACCGGATGGAGAAAGAACCGTCCCGGCTGAATCACAAAGCGAGGACCAGGCCATTTCTAAATTTTCAATCGTGGGCATACCGGATGTGCCGTAAGAAAAGCGGGCTCTTTTATGTCGGATATCATCACAGCTTTTGTAGACCACTGTCGACCCGCGATATACAGGCGCATTGACAAATCCGTTCTGTTCATTAGGGTTTCGTCCCAACATTGCTAGTTGTGTACTCATCTTGAATTTTTTCAGTTCTGCATTGTGTTTCATCAGATAGCCTTCTACTCAAATAATTTGAAAAAAGGTGACAGGCAGAGCAACAGTCCCGTTCCTGAGATAAACAGGACCCGCCAGGAATAATATTTTTTAAGCTGTGGGACTTTAAACACCAGATAGCATGGAATAATACACGAAACAATTCCATAAACCGGCGCCCCTATCTGTTGTAACAGCAGAACAGGAAAGTGTGTGAGTACCCATGCCCATAGCAGAAGAACAATAAAGACTGAAACGCCGATACTCACAGCAGTTTCATTAATTGCCTTTTCATCGATAAACCGGGACAGTACATTGACCACTATTCCTTTCATCGCCTCCTGAAAACCGAGGAAAATGCCAAAAAAGGCCGTCACGATAGCGAAAATATTCAGCAGGATAGACATCACTCTCACCATTTCCCCAGGAATAACTTTTGCAACAATGGCCATTGCGGAAATATTATTTTGAGCTGCCTCAACCGCCTGCTCATGGCTCAGGGAAAAGGTAAACGAAAACGCGAAGAAAAGCACAGAGCAAACGAGTATTCCATAAGCTATCCGACTCGCTCTTAACGCTCGCAGAGTGGCAATTTTAGGATCTGCTTCTACTTTCCTGAACGCGACATTCATCGGACTAAGAATCTGAACAAAAAGGATAGAGAACAATGTAAAAGGCAGCGTCAGAACAGTACCTGTCAGGAGTTCTCCAACAGGCGGCAAATTGCTAATGTTGCGCATATCCCAGTGCGGAATCATTACCATACCTAACAGCACAACCACCGCCAGTTTTACCACCACCATCGGGCCTGAAACTTTGAAAAGTAATTTCTCACCTTGCGCCGCAATGCTTACCAGTAAGGCCAGGACCACCAGCCCATACCACCACTTATCCGACAGCATCTCCGAGGTCACGCCAAATGTCTGGAGATACGATGCACTGTCAAATGTTGCTGCAAGTGAATAGGTTAACATCCCTTTAAGCAACATAATAAAATACGTCACACCGAGGAAAAACCCCCAATTCTTACCTAAATAATAGGTAATAACACCAGAGTAATCTTTACATTCCGGGCTTTGTGATAAAGTTTTAAGGTAAAGTGACTGCATCATATAGAGTGCAGGATAGGCAATCAGAACCGATAAGGAAAAGACCCAAATTCCTTTTAAACCAATCTGTACAGGCAGAAAAATAATCCCACCACCAATGGCCATACCAATACAAAGAATAATCCATCCGACATCATACGTTGTAAAAGGTATTTTCTGTAAAATCATTCCTTCTGAAATATCAGCGTTATTATTCATGATGTTACCATTATGTTAGTTAAACAAGAAACATCTACATTTCTACATAACCACAGCGAATTATTTAGTGCTAATAACAAAACAGGATTTTGTGATCGGAATGGAATAATTATATTATTGTTGAATAACATACAACTCATTAGTGAATTAAAGAGAATAATATCGCCAGGATAAAATAACTTTCTGTTTTGTGATTTCTCAATCATTTAACAACATTGCGTAATTAATGATTTTTGATACACTCAATCACAGGAAAGAGGAGGATCACAATGTGTTAAACTCAGGTACATTAAGTCAGTTAAGCGTCTTTGTGAGGATCGCCGAAACAAGGAGTTTCACCAAAGCCGCCAGAGAACTGGGGCTATCTCGTTCAGCGGTCAGCAAAAGTCTGTCAAAACTCGAAGAACAACTGGGTACCCAGTTAATACAAAGAACAACCAGAAATATCTTTATTACCGAGCACGGTGAGGCCGTTTTTAATCGCGCGATTACTCTGCTGGAAGAATGCGAAGATATGTTTTCAAAAGTTCGTAGTTATTCTGAGCCGGAGGGACATCTGAAGCTATCCTGCTCGGTAGCCTATGGTTCAAAAGTTCTTCCGGATCTGATTACAGCTTATCAGATGAAATATCCCCGTGTGAAATTCCATATTGATTTGAATGACAACATAATCAATTTATCAGAAACCAATTTTGATATGGTATTGAGGATAACCCGGAAACTCACTGAAACGGAATGCCACACTTATATCGGAGAAATTAACTGGATATATTGTTGCTCCCCTCAATATCTCTCCGGAAAACCCGCAATAAAAACGCCCAATGATTTGACCCAACATCGCTGCATCACCAATCTGGTTATGTCCTACCATGATAACTGGGTATTTTCAGGTGGCAACGGAGAGATCATGGTTCCCGTTGATTCAGTTATAACCTCTAATTCCAGCCTGACGTTATTAAGTATATTGCTAAATCATAATGGTGTTTCATGCATTCCAGATTACCTGGCTTCTTTATATATTAAAAAAGGCGCACTGGTTCATATACTGCCAGAGTATCACGCAGGACTTTCTCATTATTTATATGCAATCAGAAAGAGAACAAGATATATTAATCCATTAACAATGACATTCATTGAGCATCTCAAAAAAGAATTAACCACACCAGATAAACGCCCCAATAATGACGTTAATGATTTACCGACAGAAACACGTTTTCTCAGACGTAAAATGGATTAAAAACCTGATTCCCGAAGTAGCGTCTTCCCTGGCGCTGACTGCCATAGTTCATCAGTATGAAATATACTATAAGCTGTAGTTTCAATATTTTTCTTTAATTGATGACGCACGAAACGTTACATTTTATTCTCCGGGCCATGTGCCTTCACTCATTTTTCCGTTATCCTGAAGCTGAACGCCCCAGATAACTGACAAAACTCAGTTACAAGAAAATAGACCGGGGATTGTCAATAAATAAACAAGGAAATCCAGCTGATTGATTTCGGCTGATACTCATCAGGATGGGGAAAACGTGTTTCCTCCTCTTTAGAGCCTATCCCACCAGGCGTTATTGGCGCAGACAGCTTGAGCACTGCCCAGGTTCAAAATGACAAGCAAAATAGCCCTAATGGGATAGGCTCTTAGCAATAAGCACAGAAGTCCGCAGGCCCAGTTCGCTTATTTTAATTCCGGCCAATACTCTCTGTTAGCCTCAATTAATGCATCGAGTACTTTACGCGCTTTTTTAGCATCAATAATCGTCCGGTTTAACGTCAGCGCCTGGAGAGCTTTGGCATAGGATCCTTCAAACCAGGCTTCCACCGTCAGGCGTTCATAAGCAAATTGCTGTTCGATCATCCCTTTGTAGAACGTCGGGATTTTCCCCACGCCATACGGACGAGGACCGTTGCAGCCGACTTCAGCCGTTAGCTCAACCATGACATCGTCATCCAGGTTCTCGACCAGGCCGTTGTTCGGCACCATAACGATGAATTTCTTTTTCAGGTTAAACGCGATAGCTTCCGCCAGCTCAACGATCATGTCGCCATGCGCGTCATTATGCACAACATGCACATTTCGTGTTGTCCCTTCCGCGACCGCCGTGCGACACTCTTCAAAGACTCTTTTTTCCCGACCATTGATCACTTCATTGGCACGGGTGAAGTTCGGATCGAGTCTGGAGAATTTATACTCCGGATAGAGATAGTATTGCAGATAGGTGTTGGGCAGATAATCCGGGAAATCGCGCAGCATATCCGCCACCAGCGCGTAAGTATCCAGCCACGACTGGTCACGTTGCTCAGCATCAGCCGGTATAAAACCATTCTTCGCGATATAGGCCTTCAACTCAGGAACCAGATCGTAGCCATTTTCGTCGTACAGGTGGGTAAACCAGCCGAAATGATTAAGACCGAAATAGACCGGGTCAAAAGTCCCCGGATCACGCCCTAACAGGCGACCGTATGAACGAAGCAGGTTAACGGGCTGGTCGCAAATATTCAGAATACGGTCATCATCCGGGAAACGTTTGTTGAGCGCATCAGCTACAATTGCCGCCGGGTTGGTGTAGTTCAGGATCCAGGCATTCGGTGAACGGGAGCGAACCTTTTCCACCAGCGCAATCATGTCGCGAATAGAGCGCATACCATAAGCAAACCCACCCGCACCACAGGTCTCCTGGCCAATCACACCCAGGCTCAGCGGAATTTTTTCGTCTTTCTCACGCATGGCATACCCGCCAGTGCGCATCTGGCAAAAGATAAAATCCATATCGCTGAACGCCACATTTTCATCCCCGGTATACATAAACTCCAGCTCCGGGTACTCTTCACGAAACAACACCCTGGCATATTCGCCAATCACCTTCTGGCGTTCTTCATTCACATCGAACATCACCAGTTTCTTTAACGGCAGACGCGTTTTCAGTTTACATAACGCCTTTAATAAACCCGGCGTCCATGTAGACCCTCCGCCAACCAATACAATATTAAATGCAGTTTTCATATCATTCGTTCTCTTATTGCGTCTGTTGAACAAGTAAATTTTGCTTCACCGCACTGGCGATCCCTTCCACCTGCGGACCGTAAATAACCTGAATATCAGTGTCGGTTGCACGAATAAAACCATTGGCGCCGCTTTGTTTTAAAATGTCTTCGTCAATTTTCTGCATATCTTTAATTTTTACGCGCAAACGCGTGAAGCAGCAGTCGACATTCTGGATATTTTCTCGCCCTCCCAGACCGGCGATAATTTTTGCCGTAACCAGATTATCCTGCGTAGACTCCACGCGATAATGGTTGACCGCCTCATCCTCTTCGCGCCCCGGCGTTCTGGTATTGGTGCGCACAATGATCCATTTGAAGACGAAGTAATAGACCGGAGCCCAAATACATCCCAGTAACAAATCAAACCACCAGAGTGTTTTCGCGCCGCCCAACACGCCAAAAACCATAAAATCAATAAAACCGCCCTGTATATTGCCAATCATCACCTGAAAAAGCTGAGCGCAGGCAAAAGAGAGCCCCGTCATCACGGCATGAAATAAGAACAGCAGCGGCGAGACAAAAATAAAGCTGAATTCCAGGGGTTCGGTGATCCCGGTAGTGAAAGAGGCCAGCGCCCCCGCCATCATTAACGCTTTAACCCGTTGTTTGTGCTCTGGTCGCGCACAGCGATAAATCGCCAGTGCCGCCCCAGGGAGACCGAACATCATCACCGGAATTTTCCCTTGCGCCAGAAAGCGAGTCGCCTCACGCACAATATCATCGGATAGCGCACCAGGATGGGCCAGTGCATAATTGAAGATAGAGAGTGCGCCAATCACGCTTTCATTATTGACATGCACCACGCCACCTATCGGAGTGAAACGAACCGTCTCGTTGAGGATATGGTGCAAACCTGTTGGGATCAGAATACGCTCGGTAAAGGCATAAACAAATGTGCCAAAAGGGCCAGATTCACCAATAAACTGTCCCAGATGGATAATTGCGTTAGCAATGATCGGCCAGACCAACGACATTAACACACCAATAACTGGCAGCACGATAATAGTAATAATAGGAACAAAACGGCGGCCACCAAAATAGGCGATGGCCGCCGGGAGTTTAATCGTATAAAAGCGATTGTGCAGAATAACGGTGACCAGGCCGGCAATAACGCCCCCCAGCACACTCATCTGATAAGAAAAAATACCTAACGTATTGGCGAATTCAGCAGAATACATTACCGCCTGCGTCTGGCTATATCCCTTTTCCATGAAGGCAGCGACAGACGTTGTTTGTGGGGTAAGACCTTGCGCCAACAGGCTGTAATTCACACCGATGTGAAAAGTAATAAATCCAATGACGGCAGCAAATGCGGCCGTCGGTTTTTCATCCCGCGCCAGGCCAATAGCGGCAGCAATCGCAAAAAGTAACGGCAGATTACCAAATAATGCCCCGGCAACTTTACGGATGAAACCGATAATCTGCTGCATCACGTCAGCATGAATAATACCTTCCCCCACGATGCTCGGATTTTGTAATGCCGCTGCCAGGCCGAGAAATATCCCAGCGGCAGCAATCACGGAAATCGGCATCATTAATGCCTTTCCCAGATCCTGTAGAAACTCACCCGGTCGACTCATTGTTATTTTCCTTTAGGGCACTGGCTGAACATGAGACTGAGTATAGCGAGATATAATGTATAGTTGTCTAGCCCACTAAAGTCAAAACGCGGCAAGGATCACAAAGTTAAACCTTTTTATCCGATTACGGACGTACGGCGGTCAGGGTAAAACGGTAGTGTTGCTGGTTATAGTAAATTTCAGAGATCTCGAACGGAATGTCGTCATGAAGGAACGCCAGCGAGGTGGAATGGAGAACCGGTTCATCGCGTTTAATCCCCAGCATGTCGCGCACCTGCTGAGAAGGGAGTTCCGCATGGATCTCTTTTTCCGAGCGCGCAACGGTAAACCCCTTCCGGCTGATATAGGCATATTTAGAGCTATTCAGATCTTCCGCGCTTAAATCGTCGAAGGGTTCGGTAATCATCCACGATTGCTCGAAGACAAATGGAATCTCTCCCAGCAGGCGCAGACGTTGCATAAACCACACGTCGCTGTCAGGAGCAAGACGCAGTTTATCCGCAATATCCCGCGAGGCGGGCTGGCGATCGAGGTAAATCAGGCGGTTTACTACCGGTTCATCCAGACCCAACGTTGCTTCGCTGGAAGAGAGATGCCTGTCGAGTGGCAGAGAAATGCGCACATTTTTACCCGTCTGCACGACAAAGGTTCCCTGACCCCGACGACGCTCCACTTTGCCCTGACGTACCAGGTAATCCACTGCTTTTCGCGCGGTCATTCGGGATATCGCAAACTGCTGGCAAAGTTCACTTTCTGAGGGAATTGCGTCGCCGGGTTTCAGCGAACCGGAAGTAATCTGGCCGATAAGATATTGTTCAAGCTGCAAATAGACGGGTACGGTTGAATATTTATCGATCATTGGCGCAATTCCTTGTTTCACCCAGGTATGGTAGCGACAGCGGAGCAAAGTGACAATGTTTGTGCTTAGTTACGGCGAAATTCCCCGGCAAACGACATTGCCGCTCATCACTCACGCGGAGTGATGTCGGTAAACATCAGGTACATCCGCCGAATACAGGCGTGCTGTCCGCAAGAGCGGCCATATCCAAATTTACCAACTCGCTTCAGGCACCTTCCCTGTCGCAGGGTCCGTTTTTCACTACTCTCTTTTTGGCAGAAAAAAGTCCAAAATCAAATGACTATATATGACATGGAATTCGTGTCGAACAGCGTCGCCAAAATTGAATTTAATACCAAATGAAATTAATGTGTCGCCGAATCACGACACTTATAAGTAACTAAAAATTAATAAAAAAATGGCCCTTGTCTCCCTCATTTTTTAGGCGTACATTAGCGCCATCTGGACCAGTCAGAACACAAAATTTGCAACGACCGCCGACAGTAAAATGTTGCATTGCTGTTAGCGTTGGTTGGGTAAGTAATGAAAATTAAATTCATTTAAGGCGTCTCGTTGAGCGCGCGGAGTGATGAGTCGTGAAATACTTTTTAATGGGCATTTCTTTTATGGTCATCGTTTGGGCCGGTACGTTCGCCCTGATGATCTAAGCATAACGGTGTAAAAAAACGGGAGCCAGCAGGCTCCCGTTTTTCTATTCATGGCTTTCAGTCGTCAATTTCGACGCGGGAAGAAGCCCATCGGCGCGGAACATTGATTTAATGCCGCGTACGGCCTGGCGGATACGATCGCGGTTTTCAATTAAAGCAAAGCGCACATGGGTATCGCCATAATCGCCAAAGCCAATACCCGGTGAAACGCAGACTTTGGCGTCCTGCAGCAGCTTTTTCGCAAACTCCAGTGACCCCATCGCCGCATATGGCTCCGGGATCTTAGCCCAGACGTACATCGAAGCCTTCGGACACTCCACCATCCAGCCCGCTTCATGTAGTCCTTTAACCAGTACATCGCGGCGGCGTTTATACTGCTCCGCAATATCGCGAACGCACTGCTGATCGCCTTCCAGCGCAGCAATTGCCGCCACCTGCAGAGGCGTGAAAGTGCCGTAATCGTGATAGCTTTTTATACGCGCCAGCGCGTTAACCAGGGTTTTGTTGCCGACCATAAAGCCAATGCGCCAGCCTGCCATATTGTAGCTTTTCGAAAGCGTAAAGAATTCGACGGCAACATCGCGCGCGCCAGGGACCTGCATAATCGACGGCGCTTTCCAGCCATCGTAAACAATGTCGGCATAGGCCAGATCGTGCACCACCAGCACGTCATAACGCTTCGCCAGGGCGACAACCTTCTCGAAAAACGCCAGCTCAACGCACTGGGACGTGGGGTTGGACGGAAAACCGAGGATCATCATTTTCGGTTTCGGGTAACTTTCACGAATGGCCCGCTCAAGCTCGTTGAAGAAATCCACGCCCTCAACCAGCGGTACCGAACGCACCTGGGCTCCGGCAATGACCGCACCGTAAATATGAATCGGATAGCTCGGATTGGGCACCAGGACGGTATCGCCATGATCCAGGGTAGCCAGCATCAGATGCGCCAGCCCCTCTTTCGAACCAATAGTCACAATCGCTTCCGATTCCGGATCGATATCAACGTTATAACGCTCCTGATACCAGCGTGAAATCGCACGGCGCAGGCGCGGGATACCACGGGAAGTGGAGTAACCGTGGGTGTCGGGCCGCTGGGCAACAGTACAAAGTTTCTCAACGATATGCGGCGGCGTCGCGCCATCAGGGTTACCCATGCTGAAATCGATAATGTCTTCGCCACGGCGACGCGCAGCCATTTTCAGTTCAGCAGTGATATTAAAAACATACGGGGGGAGACGATCGATACGCGTGAAACGGCGTTCAGGACTGAATTCAGCCATAGATTCCTCGGATTAACGTTAGCGCCCGGACCGTCCGAGCGACGCTGCCGCGCTTGCGGCATGTTTAGAAAATAACCCGAAAAAATTCATGCTGTCGAGAGGAGAGATAAAAAATAATTGCCGGTGGCAAAACAGGAATTAAATCGGCTAAATACGGCAGAACGTATCTCAGGATACCTGTGTGCAATGAAAAAAATTAACACATTGATATCTTTTACTTTACTTAAACGCCCTGTCATCAGCAAACGCTGTTGAATCTCAGTTTGTTGCCGTCAATCCCCTTTTATTTATAGGGTATTTCCCTATTCATACCTGCGGCTGGCCTTCTGCCGCGAGGTTTTCTATCATAGCCCTTTCTTGCGATTAACGCGGCGTACCCATGCACGAAATATTTAACATGCTGCTGGCGGTTTATGACCGCGCAGCACTCATGCTGATTTGCCTCTTTTTTCTTATTCGACTGCGCCTTTTTCGTGAATTGCTGCATAAATCCGCGCATACGCCGAAAGAGCTGTTGGCAGTAACCGCTATCTTCTCCCTGTTCGCCCTGTTCAGTACATGGTCTGGCGTACCGGTGGAAGGATCGCTGGTCAATGTGCGAGTGATTGCCGTGATGTCCAGCGGGATCCTTTTCGGCCCCTGGGTCGGGGCAATTGTGGGTATGATTGCCGGCGTGCATCGCTATCTCATTGATATCGATGGCGTCACCGCCGTACCCTGCTTTATTACCAGTATTGTCGCGGGCCTGCTCTCCGGGTTTATCAGTCGTAAAGTCCCTAAAGCGCAACACTGGAAAGCCGGGATCCTCGCCGGGATGCTGTGCGAGACGTTGACCATGATCCTGGTGGTGCTGTGGGCGCCTTCGCTCTCGCTGGGGATCGACATTGTGTCGAAAATTGGTATCCCGATGATCCTCGGCAGCGTTTGTATCGGCTTTATCATTCTGCTGGTACAGAGCGTTGAGGGTGAAAAAGAGGCCAGCGCGGCGCGTCAGGCAAAACTGGCGCTTGATATCGCCAACAAAACGCTGCCGCTGTTTCGCCACGTGAATAGCGAATCCTTGCGTCAGGTATGCGACATCATCCGCCGTGATATCAATGCCGATGCCGTGGCAATGACCAATACCCAGCATGTTATGGCCTATGTTGGCGTAGGGGAAATTAACTACCGCGATAACGATGACTTTATTAGCCCGACGACGCAACAGGCGATTCGCTATGGAAAAATCATTATTAAAAACAATGATGAAGCTCACAGAACGCCGGAAATACACTCCATGCTGGTCATCCCGCTGTGGGAGAAGGGCGTCGTCACCGGTACGCTAAAAATCTATTACTGCCACGCGCACCGCATTACCTCTTCACTGCAGGAAATGGCGGTTGGCCTGTCGCAAATTATCTCTACTCAACTGGAAGTTTCCCGTGCCGAACAGCTTCGTGAAATGGCTAACAAAGCTGAATTGCGCGCGCTGCAAAGCAAAATCAATCCCCACTTTTTATTTAACGCCCTGAACGCGATTTCGTCGTCGATTCGTCTGAATCCCGACACCGCGCGTCAGTTGATTTTTAATTTGTCGCGCTATTTACGCTATAACATTGAGTTAAAAGATGATGAGCAGATAGATATCAAGAGAGAGCTGTATCAGATCAAGGACTACATCGCCATCGAGCAGGCTCGTTTCGGCGATAAGCTGACGGTGATTTATGATATTGATGATGACGTCAACTGTATGATCCCCAGCCTGCTTATCCAGCCACTGGTGGAGAATGCGATTGTCCATGGGATCCAACCCTGCAAAGGTAAAGGCGTGGTCACCATCGGTATTAATGAGTGCGGAAATCGGGTGCGAATTAGCGTTCGTGATACAGGAAATGGTATTGATCCGGCAGTAGTGGCAAGAGTGGGGGCCGATGAAATGCCAGGTAACAAAATTGGTTTACTGAATGTTCATCACCGGGTCAAACTACTGTACGGCGAAGGCCTGCATATCCGACGTCTGACGCCAGGTACCGAGATTGCTTTCTATGTGCCAAACCAACATGCGCCTTTGGCGGCGACGGAATCCCGGTAGTCATGAGCGGAGATAAAATGAAAGTCATTATTGTTGAAGATGAGATTCTCGCGCAACAAGAGTTGACCTGGTTGATTAACACCCATAGTCAAATGGAAATTGTCGGCACCTTTGATGATGGGCTGGATGTGCTAAAGTTTTTACAGCACAACAAGGTCGATGCTATTTTTCTCGACATCAATATCCCCTCCCTGGATGGCGTTCTGCTGGCGCAAAATATCAGCCAGTTCGCGCATAAACCCTTTATCGTCTTTATCACCGCATGGAAAGAGCATGCGGTGGAGGCCTTTGAACTGGAGGCATTCGATTACATCCTTAAGCCTTACGAAGAGTCGCGCATCATCAATATGCTGAAAAAGCTGACTAACGCCTGGCAGCAGCAACAGCAGACCAGCGTCGGTAGCGGGATGGTCGCCAACCCGACGCGGGAAAACGACACCATCAATTTAATTAAAGATGAACGAATTATCGTCACCAGCATCCACGATATTTACTACGCGGAAGCGCATGAAAAGATGACCTTCGTCTATACCCGGCGGGAATCGTTCGTCATGCCGATGAATATTACAGAGTTTTGCAGCAAACTCCCGCCCGCGCACTTCTTCCGCTGCCATCGCTCGTATTGCGTCAACCTGGATAAAATTCGTGAAATTGAACCCTGGTTTAATAACACCTATATTCTGCGGCTTCGGGATCTCGAGTTTCAGGTTCCGGTCAGCCGCAGCAAAGTGAAAGAGTTTCGCCAGCTCATGCATTTGTAGCGAAATAACCCCGCATCAAAGCCGGCGTCAGAGCACCTGGCCCAACGTCTGACGCAAGTGGGCGCCGGAGCCCAGCAGCCCGGGGTTATCGTGCACAATCAAATACACCGGGATATCCTGCACGAAATCTTTAAAACGGCCCTTATCCTCAAACCCGCCACGGAAACCGGATGCTTTAAAGAAGTCGAGGAAGCGCGGCACGATACCGCCAGCGATATACACGCCGCCAAACGTGCCAAGATTCAGCGCCAGATTACCGCCGAAGCGGCCCATAATGACGCAAAACAATGACAGTGCGCGACGACAATCAATACAGCTATCAGCCAGTGCGCGCTCGGTCACATCCTTAGGCTGCAGATTTTCCGGCAGACGCCCATCGGATTTAACAATCGCATGATAGAGATTCACCAGCCCCGGGCCAGATAGCACACGTTCAGCAGAAACGTGCCCCAGCTCTTTACGCAACTGCTGCAGAATAATGTCCTCTTCTTCGCTATTCGGCGCGAAATCAACATGGCCGCCCTCACCCGGCAGGCTCACCCAGCGCTTATCCACATGCACCAGATGGGCTACGCCCAGCCCGGTGCCCGCACCATAGACAGCAATAGGTTTACCTTCCACCGGCTCCGTACCGCCAAACTGAATCAGATGTTCCGCTTTCAGCATCGGGATCGCCATCGACACCGCGGTGAAATCGTTAATGATTTCCAGATGCGAGAACCCCAGGCGCTTTTTCATCTCCGCGATGGAAAAGGCCCAGCTGTGGTTAGTCATCGCCACCCAATCCCCGGTGATCGGGCAGGCGATAGCGATGCAGCCGTCCTCCACCTTGACATCATGCTCTGCCAGATAGACCCGAATAACGGCTTCAAGATCTGGATAATCGAGCCCGGAATAGGTCCTGGCGCCGGAGATCTCCCCGCTCGCGATATCACACAATGCCAGACGGGCATTGGTTCCGCCAACATCGCCTACTAAAGCAAATTTTGTCATTCCGTTACGGCTCCGCTAAAGTCAAAATAATTATTTTGGCACACTGTAAATTTATGACGTCTTAACAACAATGACCAACGCATAAGTGCCCCTGGTTTAGCGACATGAGTCACAGTTGAACTGTAATTTGTGAAATATTGTGCAGGGTGCTCTCTGCACAATCACCAGGCTCTGTCTTTACTTTATCGTTTCAGCCTTATTGGTGTCGATGCCCTCGCAGCGTCAAAGCCAACTCAAAAGGATACGTTTCATGTTGCATCCACGTGCCCGAACGATGCTATTGCTATCGATACCTGCAATCATTATTGGTATCGCTTGCGGTCTGGTATTGATTGCGGTGATGAAAATGGCGTCGGTATTACAGAATATTCTGTGGTTCAGCCTGCCCGGAAGCTTAGGTATCCCTGCCAGTAGCCCATTCTGGACGATAGCCCTCCTCACCGCTACCGGCATCGCCGTCGGCCTGTTGGTCCGTTTTAGCCCCGGTCACGCGGGGCCAGACCCGGCAACAGAGTCATTAATTGGCGCCCCCGTCAGCACCAGCGCGCTGCCGGGCGTACTCGCTGCGCTGGTATTAGGCCTTGCCGGTGGCGTTAGCCTCGGACCCGAACATCCGATT
This sequence comes from Klebsiella sp. KE9456, assembly GCF_043832615.1. Classification (NCBI taxonomy): domain Bacteria; kingdom Pseudomonadati; phylum Pseudomonadota; class Gammaproteobacteria; order Enterobacterales; family Enterobacteriaceae; genus Klebsiella; species Klebsiella sp. KE9456. The sequence goes on along the minus strand of NZ_JBDYQK010000008.1, from coordinate 121,231 downwards.
ATGGTGCTCAATATCGCGCTGGTGGTCGCGACGGGTAGCCGCTTATTCCCGCGCGTCAGCACGCTGGACTGGACGATCCTCGCGGCATCCGGCACGATCGGCGCGCTGTTTGGCGTCCCGGTGGCCGCAGCGCTCATCTTTGCGCAAACGCTGAATAGCGACAACGATGTGCCATTATGGGACAGGTTATTTGCCCCGCTGCTCGCCGCATCAGCGGGTTCTTTAACCACAATGTTATTTTTTCACCCCCGCTTTTCACTGCCCATTCCCGCTTACTCTCGGCTGCACCTCGTAGACATTTTTAGCGGCGCCGTCGTTACGCTTATTGCGATTGCCGTCGGTATGGTCGGCGTCTGGTGCTTGCCGCGTTTACACGCGCTAATGCAAACCCTGAAAAATCCGATACTGGCCCTGGGTATCGGCGGCTTTTTATTGGGGGTACTTGGCGTCATTGGCGGACCTGTCACACTGTTTACAGGCCTGGATGAAATGCACCAGTTGGTTTTTAACCAGACATTAACCGCCAACGATTTACTGCTTATTGCTCTGGTCAAGCTGGCGGCGCTGGTGGTGGCTGCCGCCAGCGGCTTTCGGGGCGGTCGAATATTCCCGGCGGTGTTCGTCGGCGTCGCACTCGGCCTGATGCTGCATACGCATGTGAATGCGGTCCCGGCCGCAATCACCGTCTCCTGCGCGATTCTCGGGCTGATGCTGGTGGTGACGCGTGATGGCTGGTTGAGCTTGTTTATGGCCGCCGTCGTGGTGCCGGATGCCACCCTACTCCCGTTGCTGTGTATCGTTATGCTTCCGGCCTGGCTGCTACTGGCCGGAAAACCGCTGATGCTCGCCAGACGGCGCAATAACTAAACACGATGATTTCGCTGTTTACGATAGCAGATTTCAGCGCGATACCAGGGCTGCGGATCTCCAGAACGAAACGGGCAAAAAGCGGGCGAACGTTGTCGCCATCTATACGTTAACTTAACAAAACGTGCTCCCACTAACGATTTAAGAGTCCCCCGATGCGACGGAGCTTTACCGCTCCGTAATATCCGGGCAAAGGCCAATAATGGCCCCGATCGTGAAGGAGAAGAGTATGTTCAGGTCACTGATTCTGGCTACGGTGCTACTGGCTTCGGCCCCATGGGCTGTAAATGCCGGGGAAATCACCCTGTTGCCATCAATAAAATTGCAAATCGGCGATCGCGACAATTATGGCCATTACTGGGACGGCCACGGCTGGCGTGACCGAGATTACTGGCGCAGACACTATGAATGGCGCAATAACCGCTGGTATCGCCACGACAATGGCTGGCATCGTGGCTGGGATAAACGCGCGGCTTACGAGCGTGGATATCGTGAAGGCTGGAACGATCGCCATAACCGACACGGCGGCTGGGAAGATGGGCCAGGGGATCGCTGGCATCCTTAATCGCAAAGGCATCCTCTGCCATCTTTCTTACGTCTGAGGTATGTCAGCACTCAGAGGGGAACCAGATGGTTCCCCACTCTATATTTTATCTGTAGCGCCGTAAAACCCCATCCTTCAGGGCGGGGATATAAGGCGTGGTTTTTAAACTAGCCAGGTGTTTCCTGTTGCTCAATGTACTGGCGAATAATGGATATTGGTGCACCACCACAACTCCCTGCGAAATAACTTGGTGTCCAAAGAACCCCTTTGTAGTAATAACGCTGCGCAATGTCAGGACGATCCCGTCGAAGCAATCGACTCGAAACTCCTTTGAGGCTGTTAACCAGATTTGATACTGCGATCTTTGGCGGGTAGTTGATCAGTAAATGCACGTGATCGCATTCTCCGTCCATCTCAACCAACTCAACATCAAAATCAGCACAGACGCTGGCAAAGTAGCTACGCAGTTTTTCAATCGCATCCTGATCAAATATTTTTCGCCTGTATTTTGTGACAAAGACCAAATGAACATGCATCAGGAATACACAATGTCTGCCACGGCGAATATCGGTTTCATTTTTCATAGACCAAAGTATAATAGGTGAAATGAAACGCCTACAAGCTTTTAAATTCCAGTTAAGACCAAATGGTCAGCAGGAGCGTGATATGTTGCGCTTCGCTGGGGCTTGTCGTTTTGTTTTCAATCGGGCGTTAGCACTTCAGAATGAGAATCACGAAGCAGGGAACAAATACATTCCCTATACAAAGATGGCTTCATGGCTCATTGAGTGGAAATCTGACACAGAGACACAATGGCTGAAAAAAGCCCCATCACAGCCGTTACAGCAATCACTGAAAGACCTTGAGCGAGCCTACAAAAATTTCTTTCAGAAACGGGCTGCTTTCCCCCGCTTCAAAAAACGGGGTCAAAATGACGCATTCCGCTACCCGCAGGGCGTGAAGCTCGATCAGCCCAACAATCGAATATCGTTGCCAAAGTTAGGGTGGATACGCTATCGCAACAGCCGTGAAGTCATTGGCGAAGTGAAAAACGTCACGGTCAGCCAGTCATGCGGCAAATGGTACGTCAGTATCCAGACAGAATACGAAGTGGCTGATCCGGTTCACAACGCAGAGTCAATGGTCGGACTGGATGCCGGAGTCACAAAACTCGCCACACTTTCAGATGGCACGGTATATCAGCCCGTCAACAGCTTTAAAGCAAGCCAGCGTAAGCTGGCAATGCTCCAGCGACAATTAAGCCGCAAAGAAAAGTTCAGCGCAAACTGGCAGAAACAGAAGCGAAAAATCCAGCGTTTTCATTCGCACATTGCCAATATCCGGCGGAACTACCTTCACAAAGTCACCACTGAAATCAGCAAAAACCACGCAATGATCGTCATTGAGGACTTGAAGGTCAGTAACATGTCGAAATCGGCAAAAGGTACGTCAGAACAGCACGGGCGAAACGTCAAAGCCAAATCAGATTTGAACCGTTCGATACTGGATCAGGGCTGGTACGAAATGCGCCGTCAACTTGAATACAAGCAGCTTTGGCGCGGCGGTCAGGTGTTGGCAGTCCCTCCGGCATATACCAGTCAGCGGTGTGCCTGCTGTGGTCATACAGCGAAAGAAAATCGCCAGTCACAAAGTAAATTTGAGTGCCTTGAATGCGGATATATCGAAAATGCCGATATCAATGGGGCACGTAACATCTTAGCGGCTGGACATGCCGTGCTTGCCTGTGGAGGGAGGGTGCAGTCAGACCGCCCGTTGAAGCAGGAACCCACCGAGGCGAGTCAGGCTACGGTCTGAACGCTGTAGGAATCCTCGCCCTTTAGGGCGGGGAGGATGTCAAGACTAACCAGATATCGTGCCGACAATCAGCCAACCGTTGAGCACCACCACGATCGCGACGATCGTCCATCCCAGCAGTTTCAGCCAACGGGCATTAACTAAGTCGCCCATCAGTTGCGAATTGCTGGTGAAGATAAGCAGCGGCACCAGCGCCAGAGCGATACCGAAACTCAGTAATACCTGGCTCATAACCAGAATGCGTGTCGGATCCAGTCCCATCAGGATGACAATAAATGACGGCAGCATCGTCACCGTCCGGCGAAACCAGAGTGGTATATGGAAGCGGATAAAACCTTGCATGACCACCTGCCCCGCCAGCGTCCCCACCACAGTGGACGACAAACCGGCGGCCATCAGACTAAGGCCAAAGATGGTCGCCGCCGCCTGACTCAACAAAGGTTCCAGAGTCAGGTAAGCCTGATCGAGGTCGGCAATACCGCTGTGGCCGCTGAAATGAAAGGCCGCGGCAGCGGTCGCCATCATCGCCAGGTTAACAAAACCAGCGATAGTCATGGCAACCGCCACATCCCAGCGCGTGGCGTTGTAGCGTTCTTTACGCGTCCCGCCGCGCAAATCCTGAGTTAGCGAAGAATGCAGGTAGATAACATGCGGCATGATCGTCGCCCCCAACACCCCGGCGGCAAGAAAAACCGCTTCCTGGGTCGGCAGCGACGGAATAAGCATCCCCTTCGCCAGCGGCGCCATCGCCGGTTGAGAGAAGATGAGTTCGACCACATATGCCGCGGCGACAAACAGCAGCAGTCCGCCGATCACTTTTTCCAGCGGTTTTTGACCACGACGCTGTAACATCAGAATCAGGAAGGTCGCAATCCCTGTCAATACGGCACCCTGAAGTAATGACACGCCGAACACCATCTTAAATCCAATGGCCGCACCGACAAACTCAGCAAGGTCGGTGGCCATGGCGATGATTTCCGCCTGCACCCAGTAAAACCACACCACCGGACGCGGATAGTGATCACGAATTTGCTCCGCCAGATTTTTACCGGTGGCAATACCCAGCTTTGCCGACATGACCTGAATCAGCATCGCCATCAGATTCGCCCAGACCACAACCCACAGAAGTTGATAACCAAAGCTGGCCCCGGCCTGGATATTGGTGGCGAAATTACCCGGATCGATATAGCCAATGGCAGCAATGAACGCAGGCCCCATCAGGGCGAGCTTAATCTTGCGCGCTGCGCGACCACTGCTATTCTCAACGCGACTGCTTGTCATTTTCTGCCTCTGAAAATATAGCCTTTGCTATGTTTCATGCTATCAAAGTGCGAATGATTATCAAGTTCATTTGTAAAGGTGATAATGATTACTGTGATAGGGGGGAGCAATAGCGGGCCAATAACGGAAAACTGAGGTTGATAAACGTTGCTTTATCTCACCGTCATCAGAATAGTACATCGGTGCAACTTTTAAAACCTTTACGCAACATAACAAAAATCAATGATCGATCACTATTCTTTCCCTTCTTCACATATCCTTGCAATAATGTGCTCTGCATCTCGTTTTCTTTTAAACTGTTACATAAAATGTGCACAGAAATTTAACCTGCCTCATGTTTGGAGCAAATATGGACCGCGTCCTGCATTTTATTCTCGCGATCGTAGTGGTTGCCATTCTGGCCCTGTTGGTCAGCCACAACCGTAATCAGATTCGTGTACGTTACGTCATTCAACTGCTTGTCATTGAAGTGTTACTGGCCTGGTTCTTCCTGAACTCTGATATTGGTCTGGGTTTTGTACAAGGCTTCGCCGGGATGTTTGAAAAACTCCTCGGTTTTGCCAACGAAGGGACAAACTTCGTCTTCGGCAGCATGAACGATAAAGGCCTGGCTTTCTTCTTCCTGAAAGTGTTGTGCCCCATCGTTTTCATCTCCGCGCTGATCGGTATTTTGCAACATATTCGTGTCCTGCCGATTATCATTCGCGCAATTGGCACCGTACTGTCCAAAATCAACGGCATGGGTAAACTGGAATCCTTCAATGCGGTCAGCTCGCTGATTCTGGGCCAGTCGGAAAACTTCATCGCCTATAAAGATATTCTTGGGAAAATGTCCCGCAACCGCATGTACACAATGGCAGCGACAGCGATGTCGACCGTCTCTATGTCTATCGTGGGCGCGTACATGACCATGCTGCAGCCGAAATACGTTGTGGCGGCGCTGGTGCTCAACATGTTCAGTACTTTCATCGTTCTGTCGCTCATTAACCCGTATCGCGTGGACGAAAGTGAAGAAAACCTGCAGATGTCCAATCTCCATGAAGGACAAAGTTTCTTCGAAATGCTGGGCGAGTACATCCTGGCGGGTTTTAAAGTGGCGATTATCGTCGCTGCAATGTTGATCGGTTTCATCGCGCTGATTGCTGCGCTGAACGCCCTGTTCGCCACCGTGACCGGCTGGTTCGGCTACAGTATCTCCTTCCAGGGGATCCTTGGCTACATCTTCTATCCGATCGCATGGGTAATGGGCGTACCTGCGGGCGAAGCGCTGCAGGTAGGGAGTATTATGGCAACCAAACTGGTTTCTAACGAATTCGTCGCGATGATGGATCTGCAGAAAATTGCCGCTACGCTCTCTCCACGTGCGGAAGGCATCCTTTCTATCTTCCTGGTCTCCTTCGCCAACTTCTCCTCTATCGGCATTATCGCGGGGGCGATTAAAGGATTGAACGAGGAACAAGGTAACGTGGTTTCCCGTTTCGGCCTGAAACTGGTCTATGGTTCGACGCTGGTGAGCGTGCTCTCTGCGTCTATCGCCGCCCTGGTGCTGTAATTAGCAACCTGTATTGCGAAGCCGGGCAAGCCCCGGCTTTTTCATACCCGCAATTCACTCAAGGGTTGCGGTTTACCAATCAGATATCCCTGTAAATAATCGACGCCTAATTGCAAAAGCCGGGTTCTCTGCTCCTGGGTTTCGACATACTCCGCAACCACCTTCATATTTTTAGCCTTCGCCATTTCAATAATGGATTTAACCATAATGACATCTAGCGGATCGGTTGCGATATCACGCACAAAGCAACCGTCTATTTTTACAATATCAGCCTGTAAATTTTTCAGGCGCTCATAGTTGGCGTAGCCGGTGCCAAAGTCATCAATAGCGATACTGCAGCCGAAATTTCGTAACTGTTGGATGTTATACATACTGATTTCAATATCAGAAAATACCTGCTCTTCGGTCACCTCAATGGTTATCGTCCCCGGCGCCAGGTTGTAACGTTTAAACAGCATGATAATTTGCGCCGCGCTATCTTGTTGCATCAATGTGTGAGGCAGCAGGTTGACCGAAAAATGCTTACCCGGATAGTGATGCAGGACGCGGCATAACGCTTCCAGCACCTGCATATCAAAACGCTGGCTCAGGTTGAACCGGCTAACCAGTGGAATAAACTGCTGCGGCATGATGATGGCGTTACCGCAGCGCATCCGACAGAGTATCTCGTAATAACCTTCTCCAGTTGCATTCTGAATAGGCTGAGCATATAGCAGCAACGAGCCTTTATTAATGGCGTGTTCAACCTGTCTGAGCAGATGAAGCTGTTCGCTTGAGCGCTCGGGAATTTGTCCCTGCCCCATATTCAATGCCCCTACGCGAGAGGTTTCCCCAGCCTGCTCACGCCATCTAATCCTCATCCTCTCGCTACGTGCATAGATATCTGCCATATAAAACAAACAGACAGTAAACGAAATTAACACGGAAAGAACAAATGCTAGTGAATACTCAATGCTTACCCCATGTAAAAAATTCGGATGATAAACAACGAGTAAAAATGCTGATATGGACCATAAAATGCGAATCAGCGTCTGTCCCAGACGCCCAATACCTACGAAGTACAAAATAAAAACAAGAGGAACTAAATAACCTCCAATCAAATCAGAAATATAAGGCGTACAAAGCACAAATAATATGGTGACCAGGGCAATAAACCAGTACAACGTAAATATTCTATGCCCATACGCCAGACACGGCTGGCAATGATTGCGCCAAAATACACGTGCATATCGCGGACTGATAATCATCCGCAATGGATAATAGAACAGCGCCGTAAAAATTAATCCCGCACTAATCAGACTTTGTATATCGATAATTGTGTAGATTATCGATATATGGCCGAAATAACCAGACATTGCCACTGGAAACGAGAAAAATTGCCCCACCACATACATGCTACCTTTCAACAACAGCGGGGCGAAGAAACCGGCCCAAAAAATCCGCATGCCCCAATGCTTCCCCCTCAGGCCGCTGCGCCAGCGTCTTCCAGACTGAAAGCGAATAATCGCGCAGGAAACAAGAACCGGGATGAGCTGGCAAAACAACAAAATCATCGCCTGCGGTAACGCCAGACCGACAATCAGGGTATTATCGATTGCAAACGTGATAATCAATGGTACAACAGCATACCGACCAAATATAAAAAGGAGTGAATACATGGCGCTCAACGGTAACCACACCAGATAGAGTTGATTCTCACCAAGGAAAATTTGTGGGGAAATAAATCTGGAAAGAGGGATAGTAATAAAACAGATCAATAACGCCAGCAGAGTTCTTTTAATTTTAACAGCAGAATAGTTAATCATTATTGTTGTTATTAACTCGCTCAGCATAACATCTATATGAACAAATATTATGCTGCTTAATAATGGCAGGCAAGATATTAAATCGAGAAAAAATCTGAAATTACCTTTCGCTAAGGGATATGCCTGTTATGGACAAAAAATCATTCGAGATGCATTGGGGGTCCACTGAATGCCTTCCCTGGAGCGGGTATGAGTCAGTAACCGTGGTGAGCGACAAAACTGTCGGAGCAGATCTGAATGCACGGACGACGCCTCTTAAGAGCGCATTTCATGGAGGTGATGCATCACGCAGCGACTAGCAAAGGAGTCATCGTAGGGGGACGCATCCAGGTCAAGTTGCAAGCGCGTTAACGATGAAGCGCTAAGCTTAGCGTATTCATTTATTATGGAATATTTTGCGGAAACCACGGGAGAATTGAAATTTGGTGGAGCTAAGCGGGATCGAACCGCTGACCTCTTGCATGCCATGCAAGCGCTCTCCCAGCTGAGCTATAGCCCCGAAGAAACTCTTTACGAACCAAACCTGATGGGTGCAGGTTTTGGTGGAGCTAAGCGGGATCGAACCGCTGACCTCTTGCATGCCATGCAAGCGCTCTCCCAGCTGAGCTATAGCCCCGTAACGTAAAGCGTGTCGTGTTGACGGGCGGCATAATATGAATTCCTTCGCCAGGTGTCAACGGCAAAATCAACCTCGACTCTTTGATCGCTGAAAAAGCAGACAAACGGCTGACATTGCGAGCATTATCGCAGCCAAAAGCCAAACATGTCACCCTTTCCTCTAAAAGGATGCTATAACATGTACAACTAATTCCCATATATTTACTCAGGAAATAGTATGCTCAAGGAACGAATGACACCTGAAGAAATAGCGCATCTGACTGGTTTCAGTCGGCAAACAATTAACAAATGGGTCCGCAAAGAGGGGTGGCAAACATCTCCGCGCCCTGGCGTGCAGGGCGGAAAGGCGCGTCTCGTACATGTCAATGAACAAGTTCGCGAGTTTATTCGCAGCGCACAACGCGTGGCTGAGAATCCAGTCCCCTATTCTCCCGCCGATAACAATCTGGAATCGCTGCTGCTTACCCTGAGTAAAGAGATGACGCCGGGAGAGCAAAAACAGTTGATGTCGCTGCTGCTTCGTGAAGGGATCAGCGGGTTGCTCAATCGGCTGGGTATTCGCGACCAGTAAGTCACATCATGATGAAACTCAAAGACAAAATGACGGCAGCGGAGCTCGCTAAAGGCCTTAAACTTACCCGACAAACAATCAACCGCTGGGCCAGAGAGCAAAAATGGCGAACAGAAACCATACCAGGCATTAAAGGCGGGCGCGCTCGTCTGATTGTTATCGATCAGGCGGTAATTGATTATCTGGCAAATAGTAAGGAATTCCGGGGATTGACCATTGACAACCAGCTTGCAGAAGCGCCCGTTAACTACTTCGTTAATGATGCAGACGCGGTCAGACGTCAAATCGTCGAAACGCTGCACCTTATGTCCCGGTCAGAACAGTTACAGTTGCGCGATCTTCTGGTGCGCGAGGGGATCAGCGGATTTTTATCCCGGCTTGGTATTACTGGGGCGGAATAATAGCTAAAAAAGCGGCGGGAATAACTCCGCCGCTTTACTGTATCTCTTATCTGAATCAGGACTGCTGGCTTTCACGCCCGGCAATAAAGGCCAGCGCTTTATTAATACGCTCTATGCTACGCGATTTACCGATCGCGTGGACGGTTACATCAAGTGCCGGAGACTGGCCCGCCCCCGTGACGGCTACGCGCAACGGCATACCGACTTTCCCCATACCGACTTCCAGTTCATCCGCCGTCGCCTGGATCGCATGGTGAACATTCTCTGCCGTCCAGTCACTGATGGCGACGAGCTTATCGCGCACCACTTCCAGCGGCTGACGAGCAACCGGTCGCAGATGTTTTTTCGCCGCATCGGCATCAAATTCAGCAAAGTCTTCGTAGAAATAACGGCAGCTTGTCGCCATCTCTTTCAGCGTCTTGCAGCGCTCGCCCAGCAATGTCACCAGCTCAGCCAACTGCGGACCGTTACGGGTATCGATATTTTCCTGCTCAATGTGCCATTGCAGATGCGTCGCTACATATTCCGGCGCCAGCGAATTAATATAGTGATGGTTCAGCCACTGCAGTTTTTCAGTATTGAACGCGCTCGCCGATTTACTCACTGCGCTCAGACTAAACAGTTTGATCATCTCTTCACGCGAAAAAATCTCCTGGTCGCCGCTGGACCATCCCAGACGCACCAGATAATTCAACAGCGCTTCCGGCAAATAGCCATCATCACGATACTGCATTACGCTCACCGCGCCGTGGCGCTTGGAGAGTTTTTTACCGTCATCGCCGTTGATCATAGAGACGTGAGCATAAACCGGCACCGGCGCGTTCAATGCTTTCAGGATATTGATCTGACGCGGAGTATTATTGATATGATCTTCGCCGCGAATCACGTGGGTAATCGCCATATCCCAGTCATCAACCACCACACAGAAGTTGTAGGTCGGGGAACCATCGGTACGACGGATGATCAAATCGTCCAGTTCCTGATTACTGAATTCGATAGGGCCACGGATCTGGTCGTCAAAAATAACGGAGCCTTCTTCTGGATTGGCAAAACGCACAACATAAGGCTCGTCATCAGCATGATGTTCGTGACCATGGCGACAACGACCGTCATAACGCGGTTTTTCGCCTTTTGCCATTTGCTCTTCACGCAGCGCGTCCAGACGCGCTTTGGAGCAATAGCATTTATAGGCAGTGCCCGCCTCCAGCATTTCATCAATCACGGCATTGTAGCGATCAAAACGTTTGGTCTGAAAATACGGACCTTCATCCCATTCCAGGTTCAGCCAGTTCATACCATCCATAATGGCTTCAATGGCTTCTGGCGTTGAGCGCTCAAGATCGGTGTCTTCAATACGCAGCACAAACTCACCGCCGTGGTGACGTGCAAAAAGCCAGGAATAGAGAGCAGTACGCGCACCGCCAACATGTAGATAGCCTGTCGGACTAGGCGCGAAACGAGTTTTGATTTTCATGAATTGGCCTTACGTTTGATAAAGATGCCGACACGCGGCAGTGTTCGTTAGATTTTATGGACGAATATTCTAACACCGTGGGCTGATTCCTCAATGTTGTTACCATTTCAACGTCACGCTTTATCTTTTTGTTTATAAATCATGCGCCATAGATGGCATGGCAATCGTTTTGTTTAATTTTACGACGAACAAAAAAATTATTTAGAAAAGGCGTTGACTCATTTTCAACTCTCCCTATAATGCGACTCCACACAGCGGGGGTGATTAGCTCAGCTGGGAGAGCACCTCCCTTACAAGGAGGGGGTCGGCGGTTCGAACCCGTCATCACCCACCAACTACTTCACGTAGTCTCCGCCGTGTAATCCACTATATTTTGCGTTGTGGTCAAGCGGCAACTGAATAACTCTGTTGAACTTACATAAAGTAAGCGATTGGAGTAAATAAAGAAAGTCGATGTAATAACGTGAAAAATGGGGATTAAAGCAAGAAATTGAGAAGTGGGTGATTAGCTCAGCTGGGAGAGCACCTCCCTTACAAGGAGGGGGTCGGCGGTTCGATCCCGTCATCACCCACCACTTTCTCGCCAGCGAAATTTCTTGCAAAATGAAGTACTAAAGTGGGTGATTAGCTCAGCCGGGAGAGCACCTCCCTTACAAGGAGGGGGTCGGCGGTTCGATCCCGTCATCACCCACCACTTCGGGTCGTTAGCTCAGTTGGTAGAGCAGTTGACTTTTAATCAATTGGTCGCAGGTTCGAATCCTGCACGACCCACCAGTGTAAAAAAGCGCCCTAAAGGCGCTTTTTTGCTATCTGTGATAGATAAGATTCGAACCTGCAGCAGGTTCGGGTCGAACGAAGTGAAGACAACGGAGCCGCCCGCGGCGACGGCCCGAAGGGCGAGCAAAGCGAGTCATCCTGCACGACCCACCAGTGTAAAAAAGCGCCCTAAAGGCGCTTTTTTGCTATCAGCGATGTAAAGATTTTTACCTGCCACAGTACACGAGCCGCCCGCGGCAACGATAGGCCCACCTCCCTGTGCTAAACCCGCTAACACGCTATAACCCCCAGACGCTGAAGGCCATAAAAACAGGCTAAAAATTTCAGCAAATTTACGCCTCCAACTACCTCGACAAAAATGCCGAATGTCCCTCCGCCCGAACGTTAATGACCATCACTTTTGCCTCTCCCTTTTGAGAATAAAAACACAACCATTTGATTTTATTAAATTTAAATAATGGCATTGTTTGTGCATTACAAAGCTGAACTTTTTGTTTCTTCGTTAAGGAGCCGACATGAACCGCTTTGTGGTTGCCGATCCTCAGTGGTGCATAGGATGTAACACCTGTCTTGCCGCATGTTCCGAGGTGCATAAAACACAAGGTCTACAACGACATCCAAGACTGGCGATGGTAAAGACGACAACACAAACCGCGCCCATCCTCTGTCGTCACTGTGAGGATGCCCCCTGTAAGCAGGTTTGTCCGGTTAACGCCATCTCCCTTCAGAACGATGCGATTCAACTGAACGAAACACTCTGTATCGGTTGCAAACTTTGCGGTCTGGTATGTCCTTTTGGCGCGATTGTTCCTTCCGGAAGCCGACCAGTAAACGCGCCAGAACAGTTTGCGCATCTGGCGCAAGGAGAGCTTAGCGACACACCGGAAAGCACGCCGTCTCTGCATCCTTTTTTACGTTGGGAGGCGGGGGTACAGGCCATCGCAGTGAAATGCGATCTCTGTTATTTCCTTCCGGAAGGGCCAGCCTGCGTGCGTGCGTGCGTTACTCATGCCCTGCACCTGGTTACCGACGATCTCTTAAAACAGCAGGTGAAACAGAAGCATCGTCTTACCGCAGAGTATTTGAACGACGGCGGTGTGGCTTCTCTTTCCTTTACTTCGGAAAAATTGTAATGGATGCTCTGCAATTATTGATGTGGTCACTGACGCTGTATCTCGTTGGCGGGGTAGCGTCACTGTTGCTCTGTGGACGGGATAAAAGCGCCATTAATATGGCTGGCATTTGCGCCATGCTCGGCGGCATTGCCGGCATTGCTGGCGCCGTCACGCAGCTCAAATCCGGCACAACGCTAACCTGGCACGCTGTAACCCCCTTCCCCTTCGCTGAACTCAGCGTGCGCATGGACACGCTTTCTGCCTTTATGGTGCTGGTCATTTCACTGTTGGTTACGGTCTGCGCGCTCTATTCGCTGGCTTATATGCGCGAATACATCGGCAAAGGTGCGGCGGTAATGGGCTTTTTTATGAATCTCTTTATCGCATCAATGGTCGGATTACTGGTGATGGACAACGCGTTCTGGTTCATCGTGCTGTTTGAAATGATGTCGCTGGCCTCCTGGTTTCTGGTCATTGCTGAGCAAGATGAAGAATCTATCCGGGCGGGGATGCTCTACTTCTTTATCGCCCATGCGGGATCTGTGCTCATTATGATCGCCTTTTTCCTGTTCTGGCGGGAGACCGACAGCCTCGATTTTGCCAGCTTCCGCCAAACTTCGCTTTCACCTGGCGTGGCATCCGCCATCTTCTTGTTAGCATTTTTCGGCTTTGGCGCCAAAGCCGGGATGTTGCCGCTGCACAGTTGGCTACCGCGCGCCCACCCCGCGGCACCGTCGCACGCCTCGGCCCTGATGTCCGGCGTGATGGTGAAAATCGGTATTTTCGGTATGCTGAAAGTCGGTATCGATCTGCTGGGACATAGCGGCATCGCGCTCTGGTGGGGCATTGTCGTTCTGGCATTCGGTGCCGTATCCTCGGTACTGGGCGTGTTATACGCCCTGGCGGAGCACGATATCAAACGCCTGCTGGCATGGCATACCGTCGAAAATATCGGCATCATCCTGCTCGGCGTTGGCGTCGGGATGATTGGACTATCGCTGCACTATCCCGTGCTGGCGGCGGTTGGCCTGCTGGGCGCCCTCTTTCATCTGCTTAATCACGCCCTGTTCAAAGGTCTGCTCTTCCTTGGCGCCGGTTCAATTATCTGGCGTCTGCACACCCGCGATATGGAAAAAATGGGCGCGCTGGCGAAGCGAATGCCGTGGACCGCAGGCGCGTTTCTTGTTGGCTGCCTGGCGATTTCAGCCATGCCGCCACTCAACGGATTTATCAGCGAGTGGTACACCTATCAGTCACTCTTCGCGATGACTCGCATTGACGACATCGTGCTGCGTCTCGCTGGCCCTGTCGCCATTGTGATGCTGGCAATCACCGGGGCGCTGGCGGCAATGTGTTTTGTCAAAGTGTACGGTATCAGTTTCTGCGGCGCGCCGCGAAGTGAAGCAGCAGAAAAGGCGCAGGAAGCCCCCTGGCAGATGACCGTAGCCATGTTGATACTCGCTGCGCTATGTGTATTAACCGGTGTTTTCGCCTGTTGGGTCGCGCCGCAAATCATGTCTGTCGTGCTTACCTTTACCACCGTTTCGGCCATACCGGCGACCCAGGGCGTAGCGCTCATTCCAGGTGAAATGCATCAAACCCTGCTGACGCCCTCGGCAATCTTCCTGTTGCTTATCGCCCTGCCCATTTTGCCGGGCCTGTTCTGGCTGGTAAACCGTCCACGCCGTGGCGCCTTCCGCCGCACCGGCGAGGCCTGGGCCTGCGGGTACGGCTGGGAGAGTCTGATGGCGCCTTCCGCTGGCAGTTTTACCCAGCCGTTGCGCGTCATGTTCTCCGCGCTTTACCGAATGCGTAAACAACTCGACCCCAGCGCCTCACTTGCCGGGGGGCTGGCACACATGACCCATGTGGCGCAACACACCGAACCGTTCTGGGATGAATACATCATTCGCCCGATCGTACAGACGACACACAGGCTGGCGCAACGCGTACAGCACTTGCAAAGCGGCGATTTTCGCCTTTATTGCCTGTACGTTGTCGCCACGCTGATTGTTCTACTGTTGGCTATTGCCGTCTGAGGAAACCGCTATGACACATCAACTCTCCGACGGATATCTGGTGATTTTTGCCCTGTTACAGGCGCTTATATTGCTGTTGATCACGCCATTATTCACGGGCATTTCACGGCAAATCCGCGCCAGAATGCATTCTCGTCGTGGACCGGGCATCTGGCAGGACTACCGGGACCTCAACAAACTATTAAAACGCCAGGAGGTGGCTCCGGCCTCTTCGGGTCTGATGTTCCGCCTGATGCCCTGGGTGCTGTTGAGCAGCATGCTGGTTGTCACGATGGCGCTGCCGCTGTTTGTCCAGGCGTCGCCTCTTGCTGGCGGCGGTGACATCATCACGCTGATCTATTTGTTTGCCTTGTTCCGCTTCTTCTTTGCTCTTTCCGGCCTGGACACCGGTAGCCCGTTCTCCGGGATCGGCGCCAGCCGTGAACTGACGCTGGGCATTCTGGTGGAGCCGATGCTGATCCTCGCTTTACTGGTCGTCGCGTTAATCGCAGGGTCAACCCATATCGCCGCCATCAGCACCACGCTGGCGTCAGGCTGGCTTTCGCCTGTCGCGACGATGCTGGCATTCCTGTCCTGCGCGTTCGCCTGTTTCATCGAAATGGGGAAAATTCCCTTTGATGTGGCTGAAGCCGAGCAGGAACTACAGGAAGGGCCGCTGACAGAGTACTCCGGCGCCGGGCTGGCGTTAGTGAAGTGGGGAGTGGGCCTCAAACAAGTGGTGATGGCATCGCTATTTATCACCCTGTTTC
Organism: Klebsiella sp. KE9456; assembly: GCF_043832615.1. Taxonomy (NCBI): domain Bacteria; kingdom Pseudomonadati; phylum Pseudomonadota; class Gammaproteobacteria; order Enterobacterales; family Enterobacteriaceae; genus Klebsiella; species Klebsiella sp. KE9456. The sequence goes on along the minus strand of NZ_JBDYQK010000008.1, from coordinate 105,623 downwards.
TGCCATTTGGCAGCGCTGAAACCCTCTCTTTCGGTTCTCTGCTGCTCTCCCTGGTCGTCACGCTCATCAAGCTACTGCTGATTTTTGTGATTGCATCCATCGTAGAAAACTCGTTAGCGCGGGGACGATTTTTACTGACGCATCATGTGACCTGGCTCGGCTTCGGCCTTGCCGCGTTGTCGTATGTCTTTTGGTTAACCGGTCTGTAAGGAGCATCGTCATATTATGGAAACTCTTGCTCTGACGACACTGTTGCTGCCTTTCGTCGGCGCACTCGTCGTTTCGCTCTCGCCCCAGCGCCAGGCCGCGAAACTGGGCACGCTGTTCGCCTTGCTGGCGACCCTTAGCATGTTGTGGCTTGAAGCGGTTTTTTATCTGGCAGGGAAAGCGGCTGTCACCATTTCCCTCGCCAGTATTGGCGATGTCGTGCTTTTTGGTCTTACCATCGACAGGCTCAGCACGCTGATCCTGTTTGTTGTCGTGTTTCTGGGGCTGCTGGTCGCCCTCTATTCCACCGGCTATTTAACGGAAAAGAACCGCGAGCATCCGCATGACGGCGGCAACCGGTACTATGCGTTTCTGCTGATTTTTATCGGCGCTATGTCCGGGCTGGTACTCTCGTCAACGATTCTCGGTCAGCTGATATTCTTCGAAATCACCGGCGGCTGCTCCTGGGCGTTGATTGGCTACTATCAGAGCGAGAAAGCGCAACGTTCGGCACTGAAGGCGCTTCTGCTTACCCATATCGCCTCTCTTGGGCTCTATCTTGCTGCCGCCACGCTGTTCCTGCAAACCGGCACCTTCTCGTTAAGCGCATTGAGTGAGCTGCAGGGAAATGCCCGTTATCTGGTATACGGCGGCATTCTTTTCGCCGCGTGGGGGAAATCGGCCCAGTTGCCGTTGCAGGCCTGGTTACCCGACGCGATGGAAGCGCCGACACCGGTCAGCGCCTATCTCCATGCAGCATCGATGGTTAAAGTCGGGGTCTATATCTTCGCGCGAGCCATTCTTGAGGGCGGGAATATCCCGCATCTCATTGGCGGGATCGGCGCGGTGATGGCGCTGGTAACCCTTATTTATGGTTTCCTGATGTATCTCCCCCAGAAAGACATGAAGCGTTTGCTGGCCTGGTCGACAATTACCCAGCTGGCGTATATTTTCCTCGCACTCTCACTGGCAACCTTTGGATCGCGTCTCGCATTTGAAGGCGGGGTTGCCTATATCGTCAACCACGCTTTCGCTAAGAGTCTGTTCTTCCTGGTGGCGGGTTCCCTCAGCTATAGCTGCGGGACACGTCTCCTGCCTCGTCTACGCGGCGTTTTGCATACGTTGCCGCTGGCTGGCGTGGGTTTCTGCGTCGCTGCGCTGGCGATTACCGGCGTGCCCCCGTTCAATGGATTCTTCAGTAAATACCCGCTGTTTGCCGCGGGCTTCACCCTTTCAAACCAGTACTGGCTACTGTTGCCCGCCATGATTCTGGTTTTGATTGAATCTGTCGCCAGCTTTGGCTGGTTTATTTACTGGTTTGGGCGCGTAGTGCCAGGCAAGCCGAGCGACGAGGTTGCCCACGCGTCGCCGCTGCCGCTTTCTATGCGCGTGGTGTTGGTCGTACTGATTGTGATGTCGCTTGCATCCAGCGTCATCGCCGCAGCCTGGCTTCAGTAAGGAGGTGAAGGATGAGCGGAACAATGATTGTTAATAATCTGGCGGGCCTGATGATGCTGACATCGCTGTTGGTCATCAGTGTAAAAAGCCACCGCCTTTCATGTGTTTTTTATGCCATCCAGTCATTGGTGCTGGTATCTATCTTCGTCACGTTATCCAGAGTCTTTGCGGCTGAACAATTACTCATGTGGTCCATTGGCGCGTTTATCACCAAAGTGGTCATGGTGCCATTAATTATGGGATTCGCCATGCGCAAATTGACCACGATTAATACGCAACCTGCATTGTTCGGCCCCGCCATTATGGCGTTGCTGGCAGCGCTCATCGTTCTGCTATGCGCTTTCGTCGTTCAGCCGGTGAATTTACCGATGGCGGTTGATCTCAAACCCGCGCTGGCGGTGGCGTTAGGCCACTTCCTGTTAGGCCTTCTGTGCATCGTCAGCCAGCGCAATATTCTGCGGCAAATCTTTGGCTACTGTCTGATGGAGAACGGTTCCCATCTGGTACTGGCGCTGCTCGCCTGGCGCGCGCCGGAACTGGTGGAGATCGGGATAGCCACCGACGCGATTTTCGCCGTCATTGTGATGGTTCTGCTGGCCAGAAAGATAGGGCGTGTTCACGGCACGCTGGACGTGAACAACCTGACTGCGCTTAAGGGATAATGAAATGAGTCATTCTGTCATCTTCACCTTACTGTTGCTGGTACCACTGGTTTTCTCGTTATTGTGCTTTGCCTGCCGGATAATGGGAAATGCCGCTGTCGGGACAGTCACCATCCTGCATGCGGCGGGCATAACACTGCTGCTGATTCTGGCGCTATGGACGGTAAATGAAGCTTTACGTGAAGGCGAAATATTCGCCGCACACCAGTGGCTGCATATTGATAGCCTGAGCGGATTGTTTCTGGCGATTCTCGGCGCGATCGGCTTTCTCACCGGTATTTATTCGATTGGCTATATGCGCCACGAAGTCGCGCATGGTGAGATCTCACCGGTCACGCTCTGCGACTACTACGGATTCTTCCATCTCTTTTTATTTACCATGCTGCTGGTGGTCACCAGTAACAATCTGATTGTCATGTGGGCGGCGATCGAAGCCACGACGCTAAGTTCGGCGTTTCTGGTGGGTATCTATGGGCAACGTTCCTCGCTCGAAGCGGCATGGAAGTACATTATCATCTGTACGGTCGGCGTCGCCTTCGGCCTGTTTGGCACGGTGCTGGTCTACGCCAACGCCGCCAGTTTTATGCCCGACCCTAATCAGGCGATTTTCTGGACGGAAGTCCTTAAAGAGGCGACGCGGCTGAATCCAACGCTGATGCTGCTGGCTTTTGTATTTATTCTGATTGGTTTCGGTACCAAAACCGGGCTGTTCCCGATGCACGCCTGGCTGCCGGATGCCCATAGCGAAGCGCCGAGTCCGGTCAGCGCCTTGCTCTCAGCGGTGTTGCTGAACTGCGCATTACTGGTGCTGATTCGCTACTACATCATTATCTGCCATGCCATCGGCAGCGATTTCCCCAGCAAGCTACTGCTGATATTTGGTCTGCTTTCGGTCGCCGTGGCAGCATTTTTTATCCTCGTGCAGCAGGATATGAAACGTCTGCTGGCCTATTCCAGCGTGGAAAATATGGGGCTGATTGCCGTCGCGCTGGGGATTGGCGGTCCGCTGGGCATTCTGGCGGCCCTGCTCCATACCCTCAACCACAGTCTGGCGAAAACCCTTCTGTTCTGCGGTTCGGGGAACGTACTGCTGAAGTACGGCACCCGCAATCTGGATGTCGTCTGCGGTATGCTGAAGATCATGCCCTTTAGCGCCGTGTTACTTGGCGGCGGCGCGCTGGCGCTGGGAGGAATGCCGCCGTTCAACATTTTCCTCAGTGAATTCATGACCGTCGCGGCGGGCCTCGCCCGCGATCATATCGCCATCACCATTTTGCTGTTGCTGCTGCTGACGCTGGTACTGGCAGGGCTGGTGCGCATGGTGGCGCGGGTGCTGTTTGCCCACCCGCCGGAAGCCGTGAGCCGCGGCGAACTGGGCTGGCTGACCACTGCCCCGATGGCCATTCTGCTGGTCATGATGCTGGTCATGGGGACGCATATTCCACACCCCGTAAGCCAGATTCTGGAAAATGCCTCGGCCATTGTCCTTTCAGGCTCGCATGAACAGCCTGTGCAAATAAACGGCTGGCAAGATTTTATGAATCCCACGACCGCCTCAGTACCGGAGAATAAAAGTGAACTATTTGGACAGCGTTAATTTATCTTCAAACTGCGGCGAAACCTGTCTGGCCGCGGTAAAAGCACAGTTTCCCGGCGCCATACTGGAGGAAGAGCGACAGACGCCAACGCAGGTTACGATTACCGTGAAGACTAACCTGCTGCCGGATGTGGTGCATTATCTCTATTACCAGCATGAAGGTTGGTTGCCTGTTCTGTTTGGCAACGACGAGCGTAGCCTGAACGGACATTACGCGGTGTACTATGCGCTCTCAATTGAAGGAAAAGAAAAGTGCTGGATTGTGGTTAAAGCACTGGTTGATGCCGATAGCCGGGAGTTCCCCTCCGTCACACCGCGCGTCCCGGCCGCCGTTTGGGGGGAGCGGGAAATTCGCGACATGTACGGTCTGATTCCTGTCGGCCTGCCGGATCAACGCCGTCTGGTGTTACCGGATGACTGGCCAGACGATATGCATCCGCTACGTAAAGATGCGATGGATTATCGTCTGCGGCCGGAACCGACCACTGATACGGAAACATATTCTTTCATTAACGATGGCGACAATGACGCACGGATTGTTCCCATCGGTCCGCTGCATATCACGTCTGACGAACCGGGCCATTTTCGGCTGTTCGTTGATGGTGAGCAGATTGTCGATGCGGACTATCGCCTGTTCTATGTCCATCGTGGTATGGAGAAACTTGCTGAAACGCGCATGGGTTACAACGAAGTAACCTTTTTGTCGGATCGCGTATGCGGCATTTGTGGCTTTGCGCATAGCGTGGCCTACGCCACATCTGTGGAAAATGCGCTGGGTATTGAGGTTCCGCAGCGGGCACACACCATTCGCTCCGTCCTGCTGGAGGTGGAGCGACTGCATAGTCATCTGCTCAATCTTGGTCTTTCCTGCCATTTCGTCGGCTTTGATACCGGCTTTATGCAGTTTTTCCGCGTACGAGAGAAATCAATGACCATAGCGGAACTGTTAACCGGTTCACGCAAAACCTACGGACTTAACCTGATTGGCGGAATTCGCCGGGATATTCTGAAAGAACAGCGCCTGAAAACGCTGCAACTGGTCAGAGAGATGCGCGCGGAAGTCACTGAGCTGGTTGAAATGCTATTAGACACGCCAAATATTGAGCAGCGCACGCAGGGGGTTGGTATCCTTGACCGGCAGATCGCCCGTGATTTCAGCCCCGTGGGGCCGTTGATTCGCGGCAGTGGCTTCTCCCGCGATCTGCGATTCGATCACCCCTACGCCGATTACGGCAACCTGCCAAAAACGCTGTTCACCTTCGCTGGCGGCGATGTTTTCTCCAGAGTGATGGTCAGGGTCAAAGAGACCTTTGATTCGATGGCGATGATCGAATTCGCCCTCGACAACTTGCCCAACACGCCGTTGCTCACAGAAGGCTTCAGCTATCGTCCGCACGCCTTCGCGCTTGGCTACGTTGAAGCGCCGCGTGGCGAAGACGTTCACTGGAGTATGCTCGGCGATAATCAGAAACTGTTTCGCTGGCGATGCCGCGCCGCCACCTATGCCAACTGGCCGGTACTGCGCTACATGTTACGCGGAAACACGGTTTCTGACGCGCCGTTGATTATAGGTAGCCTCGATCCCTGCTATTCATGCACTGACCGTGTGACGCTGGTCGACGTTCGTAAACGTCAGTCCAGGACCGTGCCATATAAAGAGATCGAACGTTATGGCCTGGAGCGAAATCGCTCACCGCTAAAGTAAGGACAGAAAAATGCTGAAATTACTGAAAACAATCATGCGGGCCGGCGAACCGACGGTGAAATACCCTTTTGCCCCACTGGAAGTCTGCCCTGGTTTTCGCGGAAAGCCTGAGCTGGATCCGCGCCAGTGTATTGCTTGTGCGGCCTGCACCTCCGCCTGTCCGGCCAATGCTCTGACAATGGAAACGGACGATAAAAATAACACCCGGACCTGGCAACTCTATCTGGGGCGGTGCATTTATTGTGGGCGCTGTGAAGAAGTGTGCCCTACCCGGGCAATACGTCTGTCGGAAAACTTTGAGCTCGCCGTCACCAATAAGACGGATCTCTATACGCGCGCCACCTTCCGTTTGCAGAAATGTACGCGCTGCCAGCGGCCCTTCGCGGCGGAAAAATCTATTGAGATGGCGGTAGAGCTACTGGCGCAACAGCAACATACCCCGGACCTTCTGGAAACGCTGCGTCAACAGGCATGCATTTGCCCGGAATGCCGACGCCATGCCGCGTTATTTCATGGCGGCAGTGAAAATATTTCCTTTGCGATTAAGGAAAAACTATGACGACCTCGTTTGAAACGCATCGCCATCATGTCAGCCAGCCCATCACCCTGGATGACCAGGCGCAGAAAATGAAACAGCTGCTTCTGCAGGACATTCGCCGCTCAGCGTATGTTTATCGGGTGGATTGCGGCGGTTGCAACGGCTGTGAAATTGAAATTTTCTCAGCCATTACGCCGCTGTTTGATGCCGAACGCTTTGGGATCAAAGTCGTCGCGTCGCCGCGCCATGCCGATATTCTGCTGTTTACCGGCGCGGTAACGCGCGCCATGCGCATGCCTGCGCTGCGGGCGTATCATTCGGCGCCGGACCATAAGATATGCCTCTCCTACGGTGCCTGCGGCGTCGGTGGCGGTATTTTCCACGATCTTTATTGCGTGTGGGGAGGCAGCGACACAATCGTGCCTATCGATGTGTGGATTCCGGGCTGCCCTCCGACGCCTGCCGCCACGATTCATGGTTTTGCGGTCGCGCTTGGCCTACTTCAGCAAAAGATCCATGCGGTCGATTATCTGGAGGCCGCCGCCGAATCCCCTCAACTCCTGTGGCCGCACATTCCTCCCGCACAGCGTGTTGCCGTAGAACGCGAAGCCAGACGTCTTGCGGGATACCGTCAGGGACGGGAAATATGCGATCGGCTTTTCACGGTACTTACCCGCGATCCCACCGGAAAGCAGGTTGAACACTGGCTCCGGGAAGCGAACGATCCGCGACTGAATGATATTGTCCATCAATTATTACTGACGGTTCGGGGGGGATATGACGGAAAACAGCGGTGAGATCGTCTTCTGGACGCTGCGGAAAAAGTTTATCGACAGCAGTGTCTCCATGCCAGAGAAAAGTCGTCAGGTTATGTATTACTCACTGGCGATTGGCCATCATGTCGGCGTGATTGATTGTCTCAATGTGGCGCTGCGTTGCCCTCTGCAGGAATATCGTGAATGGATTGACTTGTTAAGTGACGAGCAGGCGCGGCGAAAAATGGCTGGCGTCTTAACCTTTGGGGAAATTGTGATTGATGCGTCGCACACCGCCATGCTGACTCACGCCTTCGCGACGCTGGCTGACGATGGCGCGGCCTCCTGGAAATCGCTGAGTATCCAGTTTATTCATTTGTTGGATGATATTGTTCGCGAACCCGCCATTTATCTGATGGCAAAAAAGATCTCGTGAGAAGGATAACATTACAAAATGAAGGGATAGGCTATAGTATTATAAGGCCAGGATAATCAATCTAACGCGCCATCGTTACGTGGAATGTCCCTTCATTAAAAAGGACTCTTGATGACTATGTTTGACGAGGCAACTCCTGCCCCGCCTGAAGAGATACCGCAAGATAATCTCATCAATGCACTGTTACAGTTTTTGACTCAGCAGAATGATAAGGCGTCTCTGTTGCGCGCTTTCATTCCGCTCCCGCCCTCTTTTCGTACTGTACAGCTTATTGAGCTCCACATTATTGGCAGCGAGATTTGGTATCGTTGCTTTGATGACGGAAGCGACGAGACGGCAACAGAAGCCTGGCAAGGTGACTACGCAGACTGTTCGCGACATGTGGTGCAGCCTGACAATGCCCTGATGATAGAACTGCGTTTCATTTGTATCACTGGCGACCCGTTCTCACCCCAGGATATCATGCTGTTCAACTGGCTAACGCGCATCATCACGCCCGTTCTCGCCGCGATGATTGAACAAACCAAACAGCGGGTAACGCTACAGGCAGTGGCGAAAGAGCGCGATCATCACCGGGTGCTGGTCGATATCACCAATTCTGTTCTGTCCCATCTCGATCTGGAAGAACTTGTCGCCGACATCGGCAACGAAATTCATCATTTCTTTGGCACAACATCCGTGAGTCTGGTTTTGCGTGATAGCCGACAGGCGGATAAGTTCCATGTGTGGTGCACCCACTTTTCAGATTCGGAGCCTGAGTACACGCAATATCATCTGCCTGGCAGCAGCGAGATTCTCATGCAAACGCTGCGTGAGAACCAGCATCGCTTACTTCATCTTGCTGAAGATCCGGCCCTGTGGCAACGGGACGCTTTGCTGGAGAAAATCGCGGAACGGGGCCTGGAAGCCGCAGTGATACTCCCAATGACCTTCGGCAATCGTACGCCAGGCATACTGTTCCTGGCACATACTTCAGCCAGTGTATTTAGCAAAGAAAATTGTGAATTACTGCAGCATATTGCCGATCGCATCGCTATTGCTGTCGATAATGCCAACGCCTGGCGCAATATGACAGAGCTGAAGGAAAGTCTTAAACAGGAGAATCGCCAGCTCAGCGAGCAGTTATTTTCCAGCCAGGGGATGGGCGATATTATTTATAAAAGCCGGGCTATGGACGAGCTGCTACAGCAGGTCGAAATTGTGGCGCAAAGCGACAGCACGGTTCTCATCTGCGGAGAAACCGGAACCGGCAAAGAAGTTATCGCCCGCGCCGTACATCAGTTAAGTCTGCGGCGCGATAAACCACTGGTGAAAATTAACTGCGCCGCCATCCCCGCCAGCCTGCTGGAAAGTGAATTATTTGGCCACGATAAAGGGGCCTTTACCGGCGCAATTAACACCCATCGCGGTCGTTTTGAGATTGCCGATGGGGGTACGCTGTTTCTTGATGAGATCGGCGACCTTCCATTAGAGCTACAGCCCAAATTATTGCGCGTATTACAGGAAAGGGAAATTGAGCGCCTCGGCAGCAATAAAACTATTCCGGTTAATGTCAGAGTCATTGCCGCCACCAATCGTGACTTATGGCAAATGGTTGAAGACAGGGAGTTTCGCAGCGATCTTTTTTATCGGCTTAATGTCTTCCCTCTGGAATTACCGCCGTTGCGCGAGCGGCCGGAAGATATTCCTCTGCTGGCGAAATATTTTACGCAAAAAATGGCGAAACGGATGAATCGTACCATTGATAGCATCTCCTCCGAAACGCTCCAGCAACTGATGTCATGGGACTGGCCTGGTAATATACGGGAACTGGAAAACGTTATTGAACGCGCCGTGTTGCTCACTCGCGGCACCACCCTGAATTTACATCTTAATACCCCGCAAACTCACCTGTTGCCGTCTTTAAGTCATGACGTTCAGCCGCGAGGTTCAATGGCGCAAATGTTAAATCCCGCCGCGCCGGAAACCGATGAAGAGGAACGCCAGCGAATTATCCAGGTGCTCAGGGAGACGAATGGTATTGTCGCCGGGCCGCGCGGCGCGGCAACCCGCCTGGGGATGAAGCGCACGACCCTGCTGTCGCGGATGCAGCGTCTGGGCATTGCCGCACGGGAAGTACTCTAGCGGTTGTAAAGTGAAATGGATCACATATTAGCACCGAATGACGAAGGCATTCTGGTACGCACTATGCATATATGAAGGTAATCATGCATGTCTTAATGTAATCCAGGAGCCTTCGATGAAGAATGATATTTCTTTCGATTTGCGCATGCCCGCAGAAATGGCAAAAGTCGCGGAACAGGCCGGTGTCTATAAAGTTTCCAAGAGAAAAGATCTCGCATTTTTTCTGGCTATAACCGCGGGAGTCTTTATTTCTATTGCCTTTGTTTTTTATATCACGGTAACCACGGGGGCAACGCCGGCAACATCATTAACAAAACTCGCCGGTGGCCTCTGTTTTACACTCGGTCTGATTCTGGTTGTCGTATGTGGTGCCGATCTTTTTACGTCGACAGTAATGACGGTCATGGCGAAAGCCAGCGGCTTAATTAGCTGGCGGCAGTTAATTGTGAACTGGATTATTGTTTATTTCGGCAATCTTGTCGGGGCGCTCTTTTTTGTTTTGTTGATCTGGTTTTCCGGACAAGCCATGAGCAGCAATGGCTTATGGGGGCTCAATGTTCTGCAAACCGCCGATCATAAAATGCACCATACCTTTATTGAGGCGGTCTGCCTGGGGACGTTGTGTAATTTAATGGTTTGCCTTGCCGTCTGGATGAGTTATTCCGGCCACTCTCTGACGGACAAAATCGTCGCAATGTTGTTGCCTATCGGCATGTTTGTCGCCAGTGGCTTTGAGCACAGTATTGCCAATATGTTTATCATCCCGCTGGCGATCGTGATTCGCGACTTTTCCCCCGATCAATTCTGGAGTATGACGCAGACCACAGCGGATAATTTCCCGATGCTGACGGTGCATAATTTTATTATCGATAATTTAATCCCGGTAACCATCGGCAATATTATCGGCGGCGGCGTTCTGGTCAGTATTACCTACTGGATAATCTATTTGCGCGAACAGAAACATGAACATTAAGCTATCGCCCCCGCGAGGCGCCTTATTCTGAAGTCAGGCGCCCGCGTCTGAAAAATACGATTCAAAGTCCGGACAACCGTTCGGACTTCAGATGGATATCTCAGTCTGCGAGTCCGTCGGGAGCGTTTTGCGTCTGCCCAGGCCGGGTAACGCGCTCATTTCCCTCGCCCGCGGCATACGGCATTCAATTCGTCAGCACTGAGACCATTTTCTCCAGAGCGGGGGTCACCTGCTGGTGGTCATATACGATGTATAAATCGGCCGGAATACGCTCCTCCAGTGGACGAAACACGACGCCAGGCCATTGCATCTGCGCATAGCTATCGGCGATCAGTGTGATACCCATTCCCATGCTGATCATCGCCAGAACCGTTTGCGGCTCCATCACTTCGCGGACAATCATCGGCAAAAATCCCGCCCGCTGACATACGCGTTGCAAAAACGTCCAGTCGGTATGTATTGACGGCATAGTGACAAAATATTCGTTACGCAGCAACGCAAGAGGGATCTCCTCAAGCACGGTAAGTGAGTGCTCTTCCGGCATTGCAACCAGAAAAGAGGATTCATGCAAACGCTGGCTGGTAAACCCTGGAGAAGGCTCTATTGCCATTCGCCAGATCCCGGCGTCCAGCTCCCGTCGTTCCAGCATCGCCATCTGCATAGCAGGCATGTTCTCTCTAAAAAGGACTTCAACATTCGGATTTTCCTGCAAAAAATGGCGCATCGCCAGGCGCATGTTTCCCCACATTGCCGTGCCGATCACACCTAATTCTATCCGCCCCGCTTCACCCCTCCCAATCTGCTCCACTCGCGCCAGGGCCTGGTTCGCGTTGGTAAGCAGACGGCGGGATTCCTCCATCAGAATTTTTCCGGCATGCGTCAACGCCACGCTGCGGGAATGACGAACAAACAACGGCGTACCGAGGTGCTGTTCCAGATCTTTAATATGAATACTCAGCGGAGGCTGCGACATATTCAGGCGGGCGGCCGCTCGTCCAAAATGCAGCTCTTCTGCGACAGCAAGAAAGTAGCGCAATAACTTCAGATCGATACGATGCGTGCGTTCCATATGTAATGCGTTCCTGAGCGGAAGAGAATACGCAAAGTTACCACATGGCATCATAGAAAATGAAACGGCGGGGAAATGACCCCGCCACCGGAAAGCTACGGCGCCATTTCTTTCTTCGTCAACGCCTCAGGCTCATGCCGCTCTCGGAAAAATAGCGCAAAAAGAACCGCCACCGCCAACGCATAGGCCGCAAACACCAGCCAGATGGTCTGCCAGTCCTTCACGCCATCGACAGAGAAATAATCCACCGCCATGCCGCTCAGAATTGACCCCAGCCACGCGCCGAAACCGTTCACCATTGTCATAAACAGCCCTTGCGCGCTGGCACGAATGTCTGGACTGACGCTCTGCTCCACGAACACCGATCCCGAAATATTAAAGAAATCAAATGCGCACCCGTAGACGATCATCGACATCAGCAGTAGCACAAAACCGAGCGGAGAAGGATCGCCAAAAGCAAAGAAACCGAAGCGCAACGTCCACGCCAGCATACTCATCAGCATCACTGTTTTAATGCCAAAGCGCTTAAGAAAGAACGGAATAGTGAGAATAAAACCGACTTCCGCCATCTGCGAAACCGAAAGCAAAATAGAGGGATACTTCACCACAAAACTATCTGCAAACGCCGGATAGCGGGCAAAATCATGCAGGAACGGGTTACCAAAGACATTCGTAATTTGCAACACCGCCCCCAGCATCATAGCGAACAGGAAGAAAATCGCCATTCGCGCATTTTTAAACAGCACCAGGGCATCCAGCCCCAGTTTACTGGCAAACGTTGCCGCCGATTTTTTCCCGGCAACAGGGATTTTTGGTAGCGTAAACGCATACATCGCCAGAAATAACGAAGCGCCAGAGGCGATATACAGTTGCGCGCTGCTCAGTTCCAGTCCCATCAGGCTCACCGTCCACATCGCGACAATAAAACCCATGGTGCCAAATACGCGAACTGGTGGAAATGCGGTCACCGGATCCTGGCCAGACTGCGCCAGACAAGCGTAGGAGACACTGTTGGACAACGAGATCGTCGGCATATAGGCCATCGCGTTAATGAGCATCACCCAAAACATCGTCTCCGGGTCGGTAACGGTCGTCGCATAAAGCAACACCCCGGCGCAGACCAGATGGCAGAGCATATAGGCGCGTTCCGCACGTAACCATTTGTCGGCAATGATCCCCATAACGCCCGGCATAATAATCGCTGCCAGTCCCTTGGAACTATAAATCATACCGACATTCGCCCCGGTGAAATGCAGGGTGTTGATCATGTAAGAACCCAGAGTTACCAGCCAGCTTCCCCAGATAAAATACTGCAAAAACGACATGAGCTTTAAGCGAGATACGATACCCATTTTCCGTTCCTTGCCCTTAAAGTAAAACTCCGCAAATGGGAGCAATATTATTGGTGTTATGGTTTATTCAGACCAGTTTGCGCAGGAAGCCGCAGATCAGGTTGATAAAGTTCTGCCGGGAAAGTTCTGCCGCCGCCAGGGTTTGCGCATGAGATAATTTCACATCCCCCAGACCTTCAGCCAGATTGGTGATTGCCGCGACGGCCACCACTTTCAACCCGCAATGACGGGCCGTAATCACTTCCGGTACCACGGACATCCCCACCACGTCGCCGCCAATAATCTGCATCATGCGAATCTCTGTCGCGGTTTCAAAATTAGGCCCCGAATAAGAAACAAACACACCTTCGGTAAGCGGAAAACCTTCTTCGGCCGCAACACGCTGCAAAATGGCGCGATAATCCGCGTCATAGGCATTGGCCATAGAAAAGAAACGCTCGCCGAAGCGTTCATCATTCAGGCCAACCATTGGCGTCCCCGGCATGGTGTTAATGTGATCGCTTAACGCCACCAGACTGCCGGGCCCGGTTTCCGGGCGTAAAGAGCCCGCCGCGTTAGTGCAGAACAGCAATTCACACCCCAGAAGTTTTAGCGTCCGGATGGCATCGGTCATCACCGTCATGCCACGCCCTTCATAGAAATGCCCGCGACCTTTCATACATGCGACAGGAACGCCAGCCAAATAGCCGAGTACCAGTTCACCTGCATGTCCATGCACGGTACTGACAGGGAATCCCGGCAGCTTCTCGTAAGAAATCGCCACGGCATCGTCAATTTGTTCTGCCAGCGCCCCGAGGCCTGAGCCAAGAATAAACGCGACCCGCGGCGTAAAATCTGGCTTATAGCCGCGAATAATGTCTGCGCTATACCACGGGTTCTGTGAGAAAAGAGAATGGCTCATGAAATGTCCTTAAAAACTGAAAAATTGATCTGGCACCAGATTGTTATAACGATGCTACGCAATCGATTACCAATACAGTTTTCCAGGACGTTCAATACCTAAAAGCTATTGATTTTATATCTGATACAAGGGGTCATGCTCGCGCAACGCGGTTAATTGGCCGGCCTGATGTCGGACCACCTCCCACAACGCTTCTGCCGCGGTAGATAACGAGCGATTTTTACGTCGTGCCAGCATCAGTTGCCGCTCAACCACCGGCGTAAGCCGTTTCACCTGTAACTGACTGCCTTGCGGAAGCGGCAGAGCTAACGCTGGCAATATGCTGATACCTATCCCCGACTCAACCATGGGAAACAGCGTTGCCGGGTGGCCAATCTCCTGCACAATATTTGCCTCAACCGAAAATCGCGCAAGCGCGGTATCAATAAGCGGACGGCTACCTGATGCATAATCCTGTAACACCAGTCGCTGATGCTGTAGCGCCTGCCAGCTCACCGAGTCACGAGAAGAAAAAGAGTGATCCCGACGGCAAAGCAACAAGAAAGGCTCCGCGAGAACCGTCTCACACTGTAGATCAGTGACAGCGCCGGGATCGATCACAATGCCAAAATCCACCTCGCCCTGACGAATGCTCTCCAGCACCCACTGCTGAGGGCGATCGTGCAGAACGAAATCGATCTCCGGATAATACTGATTACTATAGGCAATGCACTGCGGGATCAGATGCGCAGAAATGGTCTGACTGGCCGCAACCCGGACGGTTCCCGTCAGTTGCTGTCCGACACGGCCCGCTTCGCGCAACGTACTGTTCAGTTCATCTAGCAGACGTTCAAGCCTGACGGCCAGTTGCTGACCGGCCTCCGTGAGTACCACTTCCCGGGTCGTTCGATCGAGCAAACGCACGCCGGTGCGATGCTCCAGGTCTTTAACACTATGGCTGACCGCCGACTGACTGAGACCGATATTCTCCCCCGCCCGACTAAAGCTTTTAGCGCGTGCGACGGCCACAAACACTCTTAATTGACGTAGCGAGTAATTCATTTCTTTTTTTCATGAATAGATGCAATAAATCAATTTTATTTCTCAAACTAAAGAAAGCACAATAGCGGCATCGATTTTCAGGAGCGTTTATGAAATTTTTCCGCATTATTGATCCATTCACTCTCACGTTAGTCACCGTGGTCCTGCTGGCCTCCTTTTTCCCTGCCCGCGGTGGGTTTGTTCCCTTCTTCGAGCATTTGACCACCGCCGCCATTGCCCTGTTATTTTTTATGCATGGTGCGAAACTCTCTCGTGAGGCGATTGTTGCCGGAGGAAGCCACTGGCGCCTGCATCTCTGGGTAATATGCAGCACGTTTATCGTATTCCCTGTGCTCGGCGTACTGTTCGCAAAGTGGGCCCCCATCAACGTTGATCCGGCGCTGTACACCGGTTTTATTTATCTGTGTATTCTGCCCGCGACCGTCCAGTCGGCGATTGCGTTTACTTCGCTGGCTGGCGGTAACGTCGCGGCTGCCGTGTGCTCGGCTTCGGCCTCAAGCCTGCTGGGGATTTTTATTTCGCCCTTGCTGGTCGGTCTGTTGATGAATCTGCACGGCGCAGGCGGAAGTCTGGAGCAGGTCGGAAAAATTATGCTACAACTGCTTCTGCCGTTTGTGCTGGGGCATCTTTCTCGTCCCTGGATTGGCGACTGGGTGGCAAAACATAAAAAGTGGATCTCAAAAACCGACCAGACGTCCATTCTGCTGGTTGTTTATTCGGCCTTCAGCGAAGCGGTCGTTAACGGTATCTGGCATAAAGTCGGTATCGGATCGCTGCTGTTTATCGTCATTGTATGCCTGGTACTTCTGGCCATTGTGATTACGATTAACGTCGTTGTCGCGCGTAAATGCGGCTTCAATAAGGCGGATGAAATTACCATTGTGTTCTGCGGGTCGAAAAAGAGCCTGGCAAACGGGATCCCGATGGCCAATATTCTCTTCCCGACCTCAATACTGGGGATAATGGTGCTGCCGCTGATGATCTTCCATCAGATTCAGTTAATGGTGTGCGCCGTTCTGGCGAGGCGCTATAAACGCCAGAACGAAGCATTACAGGCACAGGAAAAGACCCGCGCCTCCGAGGCTTAACGAGGACGCTTCAGGGGCTGAACCAGGTCGGTCAGCCCCTCCGTTTTAATCAGCAACGTCAACGCCATCAGCTCGCCAAGATGCCCGGCGGGAAATTGATCTTTACGGGCAAACCACAGCAAATACTCTTCCGGCACATCAATTAAACGACGTCCTTTGTATTTACCAAACGGCATTTCCGTGTTGGCAATCTCAATAAGCCGGGCTTTATCCACGCGATTCTCCAAGCAGGCGCAGCATTTCGGCTTCATCAATCACCGTAATCCCCAGTTCCTGCGCTTTGACCAGTTTAGACCCCGCGGCTTCCCCGGCGATGACCAGATCAGTTTTCTTCGACACGCTGCCCGCGACCTTCGCGCCCAACGCAACGAGCTGCGCTTTCGCATCGTCCCGCGACAGCTGACTCAGACTGCCCGTCAGAACCACCGTTTTACCGGCAAATGGGCTATCAATCTCTTCGGCGTTGACCATGACAGGCGCGGGCCAGCGGACGCCTTCTTTACGCAATTGCGCAATAACGTCACGGTTGCTCTCTTCAGCAAAGAAATTACGCACATGCGTAGCGACAACAATCCCCACATCGGGCACTTTTTGCAGGTCGTCAATGGAAGCCTGTTCCAGTGCCTCAATGGTGGCGAAATGCGCGGCTAAACTTGCTGCCGTGGCCTCCCCAACTTCACGGATACCTAGCGCATAAAGAAAACGGGCAAACGTGGTTTCTTTGGATTTTTCCAGTGCGTCCACGACATTTTGCGCGGATTTCGGCCCCATGCGATCCAGCCCGGTGAGTTTACCCGGCGTCAACCGGAAAAGATCGGCCGGCGTATGCACGTACTCTTTCTCAACCAGTTGATCGATGATCTTATCGCCCATACCATCGACATCTAACGCACGACGAGAGACAAAATGCTTGAGAGACTCTTTACGCTGCGCGCCACAGATCAGACCGCCTGTACAGCGAGTAACGGCTTCACCCTCAACGCGCTCAACATCGGAGTGGCACACCGGGCAATGGGTGGGAAATACAATCTCGCGCGTCCCTTCCGGGCGTTCCGAGAGAACCACATTGACCACCTGGGGGATAACATCCCCGGCCCGGCGAATAACCACCTTGTCACCAATTCGTAGCCCCAGACGTTCGATTTCGTCCGCATTATGCAGCGTCGCATTGCTGACTAACACCCCGGCGACATGGACCGGCTCCAGACGCGCAACGGGCGTAATGGCGCCGGTACGCCCAACCTGAAACTCAACATCGCGTACGAAGGTCATCTGTTCTTGCGCCGGAAACTTAAACGCCACCGCCCAACGCGGCGCGCGGGCCACAAAGCCCAACTGTTCCTGCAATTCCAGTGAATCAACTTTGATAACCACGCCATCAATATCAAACCCCAGACTCGGCCGATCTTCTTCCACTTTGCGATAGTAAGTAAGCACGTCTTCTGGCGTGTGACAGAGCGTTACGCGATCGCTGACCGGCAATCCCCAGGCTTTAAATTGCTGTAAACGCGCTGAATGGCTCTCCGGCAACACGCCGCCTTCCAGCACACCCACGCCATAGCAAAAGAATGTAAGTGGTCGCTTCGCCGTAATGCGCGGATCGAGCTGACGTAAAGAACCGGCAGCCGCGTTACGTGGGTTAGCGAACACTTTCCCGCCGGTTCGGCGAGCCTCTTCATTGATTTTTTCGAATCCAGCCTGAGGGAGAAAAACTTCACCGCGAACTTCCAGCCGCTGTGGGATATTGTCGCCTCTCAGCTTCAGCGGGATAGCGCGAATAGTACGCACGTTGGACGTAATGTCCTCCCCGGTTGTTCCGTCGCCGCGAGTCGCCGCCTGTACCAGTATGCCGTTTTCATACAGAATACTGACGGCCAGGCCATCCAGTTTTAGCTCACAGCAATAGACAAGATCGTCGGTGTTTTTCAGGCGATCCTGAACGCGCTTATTAAACGCGAGGAAGCTCTCTTCATCAAAAACGTTATCCAGCGACAGCATCGGGACTTCATGACGAATCTGGCTAAATGAGGCCAGCGGTTCGGCGCCGACGCGCTGGGTTGGCGAGTCCGGCGTAATCAGTTCAGGATGTTGCGCTTCCAGCTCACGCAGCTCACGCATTAAGCGGTCATATTCAGCATCAGGAATTTCCGGTGCATCCATGACGTGGTACAGATATTCATGATGGCGAAGCGTGGTTCGCAGTTCAGTCAGTTTTTGTTCATTCGATTCCATATCACACCATCAATGATAAAAAACCCCCGACGGGCGGGGGTTCAGGCTCAGCAGACGAAACGCAGGAAGATGAATCAGGCGTTAGCCTCTTTCACTTCACGGATGCGGTCCTGGTATTCACGCAGTTTTTGCGGCGTCATCATGCGACGCTGATCATCCAGCACCACGCCGCCGACTTCATCAGCGATGTATTGGGCGGACTGTAGCATCAGTTTAAAGTTTTGCAGTTCATCGCCAAAGGACGGAACCTGCATAAAGATCGTCACCCCGGGGGTTAGCATATCCGCCATACTATCCGGATTAAAAGTCCCTGGTTTGACCATATTCGCGAGACTAAACAGAACCTGCCCGCTGCCATCCGGGCTTAAATGACGATGGAAAATGTCCATATCACCAAATGTAAAGCCAGCCTGCTGGATGCTGTTGAGCAACAGCTCGCCATTAAGCTGCGAACCATGATGCGCGGCGACGTTCATCACAATCACCGTCTCCTTGCGCTCTTTTGGCTTTGGCGCCGCCGGCGGTGGTTCAGGCGCCTGCGGTTCAGGCGCGGGTTGCGACGGAGGTGCGGCCACCGGCTGGGCAGCAGATTGTTGCGCCGACTGTGGCCGGGGCACAGGTTGTTGTACCGGCTGCGGTTGTTGTACCGGCTGAGGTTGCGTCACCGACTGCGGCTGCTGAACCGGCGCCTGAGTATGAACAACTGGCTGGTGATGTGGCTGCGGCGGATGCGGCTGCTGCGGTGCGCGAACAGGCTCTTCCTGGCGCACTGGCTGCGGTTGCGCCTGACGCTCATAGGGAGGCTGATACTGGTGCTGCCGCGGCTGACGGGGTGCTTCATGCTCCCCATGAGCGCTATTCGGCGCATGATTGGCTCGATGAACCCGAACTTCACCTACACCTTCAATATCATCATCATCAAAGTCATCGCCTTCCAGCGCTTCTTCGTCGCGAGACTTCATACGTTTAAGTGGACGATCGCGAAACATCGAGGAGCGCTCTTTACGGCTGGTCCAGAAACCGTGTACCAGTAAAGCGATTATAGCGATCGCGCCAACAATGATTAATATCAGACGCAAATCCTGCATCATTATATTCTCTGTTGTTCTAACACCTTGCCACCACGGCAAACATTTACTCACTAAGAGTATTTGGCGATTACACCAAGTGCAAGTGCGTCAGGAACTTTCACTACATAAAGATGAACTAAATCGTGCTTTTTGCTGTTTTTTCGAACATTTCCTAACTGGTTATTATCCGTTAACCCGATAAAATAGCCCGGCATTCAGCCCGGATGTTAAAAAAAGGAGCATTACCTGACTATGGTTTCATCATCCGTAACGGCCCCACGTAGTGGCGTTTACTATTTCTCACAAGGCTGGAAACTAATCAGGTTGCCGGGGATCCGTCAATACGTGTTCCTCCCTTTACTCGTCAATATTGTTCTGATGGGCGGCGCATTCTGGTGGTTGTTCAATCGTCTGGGTCATTGGATCCCTTCGCTGATGAACCATGTGCCAGACTGGCTGCACTGGCTCAACTATCTGTTATGGCCAATCGCGGTCATTTCAATCCTGCTGGTTTTTGGCTACTTTTTCTCCACGATTGCCAACTGGATTGCCGCACCCTTCAGCGGCCTGCTGGCCGAACAGCTTGAAGCCCGCCTCACCGGCGCAACACCTCCGGATGTGGGGGTTTTCGGCATAATGAAAGACGTGCCGCGTATTATGAAACGGGAATGGCAAAAATTCGCCTGGTATCTGCCACGCGCGATCGTACTGTTACTCCTCTACTTCATTCCCGGCATCGGCCAGACTGTTGCCCCGGTATTGTGGTTCCTGTTCAGCGCATGGATGCTGGCCATTCAGTACTGCGATTACCCGTTTGATAACCATAAAGTGCCGTTTAAAACCATGCGTGAAGCGCTGCGTACCCGCAAAGTGACCAATATGCAATTTGGCGCCTTAACCAGCTTGTTTACCATGATCCCGGTATTAAATCTGGTCATCCTGCCGGTAGCCATTTGCGGCGCAACGGCTATGTGGGTCGATTGCTATCGCGACAAACACGCCATGTGGAAGTAACACTGTCTTTATTCGGAGCGGCTTATACCGCTCCTTATTACTTCTGGCTTGCCATTATTTCTCTTCCGAATATAGATATGCTAAATCCTTACTTCCGCATATTCTTTAAGCGGGTATGCTGAAGCTGTACTCCCAAATTTCATACAGTTAAGGACGGGCCATGAGTAAGATTTTTGAAGACAACTCCCTGACTATCGGTCATACGCCGCTGGTACGACTGAACCGCATCGGTAACGGGCGCATTCTGGCAAAAGTAGAATCTCGTAACCCAAGCTTTAGCGTTAAATGCCGCATCGGTGCCAATATGATTTGGGATGCCGAAAAACGCGGCGTGCTGAAACCTGGCATTGAGCTGGTCGAGCCGACCAGCGGTAACACCGGTATCGCCCTGGCCTATGTCGCTGCCGCGCGCGGTTATAAGCTCACGCTGACGATGCCGGAAACCATGAGCATCGAACGTCGCAAGTTGCTGAAAGCGCTGGGCGCCAATCTGGTTCTGACCGAAGGCGCGAAAGGCATGAAAGGCGCCATCCAGAAAGCCGAAGAGATCGTCGCCAGCAATCCGGAAAAATACCTCCTGCTTCAGCAGTTCAGCAATCCGGCAAACCCGGAAATTCATGAAAAAACCACCGGCCCGGAAATCTGGGAAGATACTGACGGCCAGGTCGATGTATTCATCTCCGGTGTCGGCACGGGCGGTACGCTGACCGGCGTAAGCCGTTATATCAAAGGCACGAAAGGCAAAAAAGATCTGATTACCGTTGCAGTTGAACCGACCGATTCTCCGGTTATCACCCAGGCGCTGGCCGGTGAAGAACTGAAACCTGGGCCACATAAAATTCAGGGTATCGGTGCCGGCTTTATCCCGGGCAACCTGGATTTGAAGCTGGTTGATAAAGTGGTTACGATTACCAACGAAGAGGCGATTTCCACCGCACGTCGCCTGATGGAAGAAGAAGGTATTCTGGCCGGCATCTCCTCTGGCGCTGCCGTTGCCGCGGCACTGAAGCTACAGGAAGATGAATCCTTTACCAATAAGAATATTGTGGTTATCCTACCTTCCTCAGGTGAACGTTATTTAAGCACCGCATTGTTTGCCGATCTTTTCACTGAGAAAGAACTGCAACAGTAATGCCAGCTTGTTAATATTGTGTAAAAAAGCACCTTTTCAGGTGCTTTTTTGTGGCACAGGTCAAACTTTTACCCCTCCTGGCATTGATTCACTTCGTTGGGTCTGGTATTTAACCAGCACATTTATTTTGATGCGCGAAATTATTCCGATTTGGATTTCCGTAGGCTGAATCGATTTTATGATTTGGTTCAAGTCTTCCTTTAGCGGCATAATGTTTAATGACATGTAGATGTCAACGGCCTGAAGGTTTCCACAGCAATACTCTGCTCCTGGTGCCTGAGCCGGACATGTGATGCCGGCGCTAACGATACAGGCTAAAGTTTAGCCGTTAAGCTAAACTTTAGGTCCACAACACTAAACCTATAAGTTGGGGAAATATAATGTTCCAGCAAGAAGTTACTATTACCGCTCCGAACGGTCTGCACACCCGCCCTGCCGCTCAGTTTGTTAAAGAAGCTAAAGGCTTCACTTCTGAGATCACTGTAACCTCCAACGGCAAAAGCGCCAGCGCCAAAAGCTTGTTCAAACTGCAGACTCTGGGTCTGACTCAGGGGACTGTTGTGACTCTCTCTGCCGAAGGCGAAGATGAGCAAAAAGCCGTTGAGCATCTGGTAAAACTGATGGCTGAGCTCGAATAAGTTCACGGGTTCTTTTTAATATCAGTCACAAGTAAGGTAGGGTTATGATTTCAGGCATTTTAGCATCCCCGGGTATCGCTTTCGGCAAGGCGCTTCTGCTGAAAGAAGATGAAATTGTCATCGACCGGAAAAAAATTTCTGCCGATAAGGTTGATCAGGAAGTTGAACGTTTTCTGAGTGGCCGCGCCAGAGCCTCCGCCCAGCTGGAGGCTATCAAAACCAAAGCTGGTGAAACTTTCGGTGAAGAAAAAGAAGCCATCTTCGAAGGGCACATCATGCTGCTGGAAGATGAGGAGCTGGAGCAGGAAATCATAGCCCTGATTAAAGATAAGAACATGACGGCTGACGCAGCTGCGCATGAAGTTATCGAAGGTCAGGCTTCTGCACTGGAAGAGCTGGATGATGAATACCTGAAAGAGCGTGCGGCTGACGTACGTGATATCGGTAAGCGCCTGTTGCGCAATATTCTTGGTCTGGCGATCATTGATTTGAGCGCGATTCAGGACGAAGTGATCCTGGTTGCCGCCGATCTTACGCCGTCAGAAACCGCACAGCTAAACCTGGACAAAGTGCTGGGTTTTATCACTGATGCAGGCGGTCGTACTTCCCACACCTCCATCATGGCGCGTTCCCTTGAACTGCCAGCCATCGTGGGCACTGGTAACGTGACAGCGCAGGTGAAAAACGGCGACTATCTGATCCTCGACGCGGTGAATAATCAGGTTCTGGTTAACCCAGACAACGAAAAAATCGAAGAGCTGCGCAATCTGCAGTCTCAGGTCGCGGAAGAAAAAGCAGAGCTCGCTAAGCTGAAAGACCTGCCGGCGATTACCCTTGACGGCCATCAGGTTGAAGTCTGCGCCAACATCGGTACCGTTCGTGACGTCGAAGGCGCGGAGCGTAACGGCGCGGAAGGCGTGGGTTTGTATCGTACCGAATTCCTGTTCATGGATCGCGATTCGCTGCCAACGGAAGAAGAACAGTTTTCCGCTTACAAAGCGGTTGCCGAAGCGTGCGGCTCACAGGCCGTTATCGTTCGCACCATGGACATCGGCGGCGACAAAGAGCTGCCGTACATGAATTTCCCGAAAGAAGAGAACCCGTTCCTCGGCTGGCGCGCCGTGCGTATCGCAATGGATCGCAAAGAGATTCTGCGCGATCAGGTGCGCGCAATTCTGCGAGCCTCTGCTTTCGGTAAACTGCGCATCATGTTCCCGATGATCATCTCTGTTGAAGAAGTGCGCGCACTGAAAAAAGAGATTGAGTCCTACAAACAGGAACTGCGCGGCGAAGGTAAAGCTTTTGATGAAGCAATTGAAATTGGCGTCATGGTAGAAACCCCTGCCGCGGCGACCATTGCTCATCACTTAGCCAAAGAAGTTGATTTCTTTAGTA
This sequence comes from Klebsiella sp. KE9456, assembly GCF_043832615.1. Classification (NCBI taxonomy): domain Bacteria; kingdom Pseudomonadati; phylum Pseudomonadota; class Gammaproteobacteria; order Enterobacterales; family Enterobacteriaceae; genus Klebsiella; species Klebsiella sp. KE9456. The sequence continues at coordinate 82,236 of NZ_JBDYQK010000008.1, read as the reverse complement.
TCGGTACCAATGATTTAACGCAGTATACTCTGGCGGTTGACCGTGGTAATGATATGATTTCACATCTTTACCAGCCAATGTCGCCGTCTGTACTGACGCTGATTAAGCAAGTTATTGATGCTTCTCATGCTGAAGGCAAATGGACTGGCATGTGCGGTGAGCTTGCGGGCGATGAACGTGCTACACTTCTGTTGCTGGGGATGGGGCTGGACGAGTTCTCTATGAGCGCCATTTCTATCCCGCGCATTAAGAAGATTATCCGTAACACGAACTTCGAAGATGCGAAGGTATTAGCAGAGCAAGCTCTTGCTCAACCGACAACGGACGAGTTAATGACGCTGGTTAACAAGTTCATTGAAGAAAAAACAATCTGCTAATCCACGAGATGCGGCCCAAATTACTGCTTAGGAGAAGATCATGGGTTTGTTCGATAAATTGAAATCTCTGGTTTCTGATGACAAAAAAGACACCGGAACTATTGAGATTGTTGCTCCGCTCTCTGGCGAGATCGTCAACATCGAAGACGTGCCGGATGTCGTTTTTGCGGAAAAAATTGTGGGTGATGGCATTGCAATCAAACCTACTGGCAACAAAATGGTTGCTCCGGTAGATGGCACCATCGGTAAAATTTTTGAAACTAACCATGCGTTCTCAATCGAATCTGATAGCGGCATTGAACTGTTCGTTCACTTTGGTATTGATACCGTTGAACTGAAAGGTGAAGGTTTCAAACGCATTGCTGAAGAAGGCCAGCGAGTGAAAGTCGGCGATACAGTTATCGAATTCGATCTGCCGCTGCTGGAAGAAAAAGCCAAATCAACGCTGACCCCGGTTGTTATCTCCAACATGGACGAGATCAAAGAGCTGATCAAACTGTCCGGTAGCGTGACCGTCGGTGAAACCCCGGTTATCCGCATTAAGAAGTAATTCTTATTGCAGAAAAATGGCGCCTTCAAGGGCGCCATTTTTTATCACACTCTGTTTTCTCACGCCACGGTATCGCCATTTTCTGTATCCTTCCCCTGCGGAGGAAGAATAAGTTCATCACAACCTTGTTCCTCGGTCCAGGTCATTACCGCCAGTACCCGTCGCGCAGCGGTATGAACCGCATCATGCAATGAGACCCCGCAAACCAGACCGCTCACCAGCTCTGCACAGAACAGGTCACCAGTTCCTTTCAGGTCGGTTTCCACCCGTGGATGCGCCACCACCTCAACCGCTTCAGCGCTGACCACCATCACGTTGATTGTCGAGCTGTCCATTCCCGGCGCGCTGGTAATCACCACCCATTTCAGTGACTCGGATAACAGGCTCCGGGCGGCAACAACCGCTTCCTGTTGATTCGCGCAAGGAAGGCCGCTCAGCATCTCCAGCTCAAACAGGTTTGGCGTAATCCCCTGCGCCAGGGGCAGTAAATGGCTGCGATAGGCTTCCGGGATCTCAGCCTTCACGTAGATACCGCTATCCACATCGCCAATGACCGGATCGACCAGAATACATACTCCAGGGTGGCGTTTGCGGATTCGACGTAACCATTGCGCGAGCCGCTCAATCTGTACCGCACTTCCCATATAGCCGGTCGTCACCGCCTTGAGCTCGCGAAGGGCATCACGCTCTTCCAGCGCCTTTAAATAACCGACAAACCACTCTTCCGGGATCACGCCACCATACCAGGTATCATAATGCGGAGTATTGCTGAACAACACGGTCGGTACCGCCACTACCCGCAGCCCATGCTGCTTGATTGCCGGTATTGCGATACTGTTTCCCACACTACCGTAAACGACCTGCGATTGAACGGCCACGATATCAGCCTGTTGCGCCCGGCTTTTATCGCTAAAGAGCACCGATTGTATTTCGTCTTCTTGCTCCATCCTTTTCTCCCCCACTGGACAGCTTGTCATCCCCTGATTATCATTTGTCCTATGCTAAAATTCATTTTGTCATAGGTCAATAATGATTGGCGGGAAAACAGCCAGTGAAATCTTCGACAACATCCGTCACCTTGTACAAAATGGTGAACTCAAACCAGGGGATGTTTTACCGCCAGTGCGCGACCTGGCGATCGACCTGGCGGTCAATCGCAACACCGTCGCTGCCGCCTATAAGCGACTGGTGACTTCAGGATTGGCTACGGGTCAGGGACGCAATGGTACAGCCATCAAGGCACCGACTCCTCTTCCTGCCCTTGAAGGTGGCGATCCGTCTTCTCCGCTCAAGGATATCTCCAGCGGGAACCCCGACCCTGCCCGCCTGGCGCACATCAAGAACTACTTTGACGCTATCGCAGAGGCGCCGCGTCTGTATGGCGATGCGGCAGTTGAACCACAACTGGCAGCCTGGGCCCGGAACTGGATGAACAACGATCTGGGGATAGACGCCGCGATTAATCTTACCAACGGCGCTATTGATGCGTTTGAACGGTTGCTGTGCGCTCTGCTGCTTCCGGGAGATAGTGTGGCCATCGAAGACCCTTGCTTTCTCAGTAGTATCAATATGCTGCGCTATACCGGCTTTCACCCCTCCCCCGTTCCGGTCGATAGTAAAGGCATGCAGCCAGACGCACTTGAGAAGGCGCTGAGCAACGGCGCCCGGGCGGTGATGATTACCCCCCGGGCGCATAATCCGACAGGCTGTAGCCTCAACGCAACCCGCGCCCGCAAGATACGCCAGATACTCGCCCGTTACCCGCAGGTTCTGGTAATTATTGATGACCATTTCGCGCTGTTATCCGCCACCCCCTGGTACTCACCGCTTCCCCCGGAAACAAAGCGCTGGGCGCTGGTGCGCTCGCTATCGAAAACCCTGGGGCCGGACATGCGTCTGGCTATTGTCGCCAGCGACGCTGAGACTTCTGCGGCGCTACGCCTTAGGCTCAATTCCGGCAGCCAATGGGTCAGCCATTTATTGCAGGATCTGGTGCTGGCCTGCCTGAACGATGAGATCTTTATGGCATCCCTGGCGACCAGTCGGCGCCACTACCGTCAGCAACATGAAAAACTCATTGCCGCACTGGTAAAGTGCGGGATCACCCACCTGACGCCAGGGGATGGGCTGAATTTTTGGTTCCCGCTGGAGAAGCCGAGCCAACAGGCGGCGCTTCGCCTGGCGCATGCAGGCTGGCGGGTTCGCGAAGGGGAAGCTTTCGGTATTGGCACACCATCCCACGGGCTACGGCTTTCACTTGCAACGCTGAATGATGATGAAATTCACAAACTTGCCAATGATTTATACCAGGTAACAGGCGATATCCCGTAACAGCTCATAATGTCGTCGTTGCGTCCAAACGGGTCACTTGCGTTCAAGCCTGATACACAGAGAACGAATCTGAGGAGCACGAGCCTCCATGCTGACGACGCAGACACCGGTGATACCGCTCAGCCCGACGGCTTAAATCCCCGCGCCCTGGCTGAAATGCTCTTCACCAAAGACGCCGGTAGAAAGGTAGCGATCGCCGCGATCGCAAACGATCGCCACCACCACGGCGCCGGGATTTTCCCGCGCAATGCGTAAGGCGCCGGCTACCGCGCCACCTGAGCTCACGCCGCAAAAAATACCTTCCTTCACCGCCAGCATCCGCATGGTGTTTTCTGCATCCCGTTGATGAATATCCAGCACCGCATCCACCAGTTGCGCGTTAAAAATACCCGGCATATATTCAGCAGGCCAGCGGCGGATCCCCGGAATGCTGCTGCCTTCTTCCGGCTGTAACCCGATGATGCTGACCTTTTTATCCTGCTCACGCAGAAAGCGTGAAACACCCGTAATCGTGCCGGTGGTGCCCATGCTGGAAACAAAATGCGTAATACGCCCGTGAGTCTGTTGCCAAATTTCCGGCCCGGTGGTGGTGTAGTGCGCGTACGGGTTATCGGGATTATTAAACTGATCGAGCAACTTACCTTCCCCACGCCGGGCCATCTCCAGCGCCAGATCGCGCGCCCCTTCCATCCCCTGCTCTTTGCTGACCAGAATCAGTTCAGCGCCATAGGCGCGCATCGCCGCGCGGCGCTCCTGGCTCATGTTGTCCGGCATCAGCAGTTTCATCTGGTAGCCTTTGAGCGCGGCGATCATCGCCAGCGCAATGCCGGTATTGCCGCTGGTCGCTTCAATCAGCACATCGCCAGGCTTAATCTCTCCGCGTTTTTCCGCTTCGACGATCATCGACAGCGCCGCCCGGTCTTTCACTGACCCGGCAGGGTTATTGCCTTCCAGCTTGACCCAAATTTCACTGCCGTTATCCGGCGCCATCCGCTGCAATTTCACCAGAGGCGTATTGCCAATTGTTTGTTCTAATGTGTTCACTTCTCTGTCCAGTAAAAAGCCCGGTGGCGCTTCGCTTACCGGGCCTACGCAGATCATATTGTAGGCCGGGTCAGCGCAGCGCCACCCGGCAAAACTACGTGATATTAACCTATCAGGCTGATTCCGCCAGAGCAAGCTCTTCACGCGGCTCAATGCGCTCATCGCCGTTGTACAAACGGGCGTTCCGCAAGCCGACAAACAGGCGCTCCCCACGATACGGAGCGTCATTATCCTGCAGTACCACGGTTAACGGTTGGTCATACCACCCAAGCGGCTGAACGACGAGTTGGGTATAGTGCCCTTTGGGACTGGCTTCCAGCACCTGTACCGGCAAGGGTGAATCCAGGCTGGTACGGCGGCTGATATCCACTTCCCACGGGCGCAGGAACAGGTCGACCGGCCCCTGGTACGCGGGAGTATAGCCTAACGGCCAGCGATGTGCGCCGACATGAAACTGACCGCCGCGAATTGTGCCCTTCAGGCGATTAACCTCGCCCATAAACTCCAGCACAAAACGGGTGGAAGGTTCACGCCACACCTGCTCCGGCGCATCGGCCTGCTCGATATTCCCCTGACTCATCACCACAACGCGGTCAGCGACTTCCATCGCCTCTTCCTGGTCGTGCGTCACAAATACGCTGGTAAACTTCAACTCTTCATGCAACTGACGCAACCAGCGTCGCAACTCTTTACGTACCTGAGCATCCAGCGCGCCGAAGGGTTCATCCAGCAGCAGAATTTGCGGTTCGACCGCCAGCGCACGCGCTAACGCTACGCGCTGCTTCTGCCCGCCAGAGAGCTGGGCCGGATAGCGATCGGCCAAGTGCGCCAGTTGGACCATTTCCAGCAACTGAGTGACTTTGGCCTTGATTCCGGCTGCATTTGGCCGTTCACGACGCGGCAGCACCGTCAGACCAAAGGCGATATTGTCAAACACCGTCATATGACGAAACAGCGCATAGTGCTGGAACACAAAACCCACTTTACGGTCGCGGGCATGTACCCGGCTGACGTCAGTTCCATGAAAACGAATATGACCGCTGGACTGATTCTCCAGCCCGGCGATGATGCGCAGCAGCGTGGTTTTACCAGAGCCTGACGGCCCCAGTAGCGCAACCATCTGCCCGGAAGGAATATCCAGCGAGATATCATTCAGCACCTGGGTGCGACCAAAAGACTTCTTAATATTGGCAATCTCAATGCTCATGATTTTCCTCCTGTTGCGCGCGTTTTTCCTGATTTTCCAGGCGCCATTGCAACATACTCTTCAAAAACAGGGTAATAATCGCCATCAGCGTCAGCAGCGCGGCGGCGGTAAAGGAGCCGACGGTATTGTAATCCTGCTCCAGTAATTCAATCTGTAATGGCAGTGACAAGGTTTCACCACGAATCGAGCCTGAAACCACCGAAACCGCGCCGAATTCACCGATCGCCCGGGCGTTGGTCAGCACCACACCATAAAGCAGCGCCCAGCGGATATTTGGCAACGTAACCCGACAGAACATCTGCCAGCCTGATGCGCCAAGCAGAATCGCCGCTTCATCTTCATTACTGCCCTGACTCATCATCACCGGCACCAGCTCACGAACCACAAACGGGCAGGTCACGAAAATGCTCGCCAGCACCATACCCGGCCAGGCAAACATGATCTGCAGATTATGCTCGTCAAGCCAGCCGCCAAGCGGACCGTTAGAACCGTAAAACAGCAAATATACCAGCCCCGCCACCACCGGCGAGACGGCAAACGGAATATCCAGCAGCGTCAGCAACAGCTGACGCCCCGGAAAAGTAAAACGCGTCACCAGCCACGCCAGCAATGTGCCAAATACCAGATTTACCGGCACGGTAATTAAGGCGATCATCACCGTCAGCCAGATGGCATGCAGCATGTCCGGGTCGGCAAGGTTTTGCAGCACCGGCATCAGGCCTTTGCTAAAGGCCTGCACGAAGATATAGACCATCGGCACGATCAGAATGAAAGCGGACACCAACATTCCGATACCAATCAGAAACCATTTTCCCCAGTTTATACGGGGTGCGTCATAACGCTTCAATTGAGTCACTTCCGCCATTAATGACCTACCACACGTCGACCAAAGCGACTTTGCAGGGTGTTAATCGAGAACAGCAGCAACAACGACGCCGCAAGGATCACCGAGGCAATCGCGCTGGCCGCCGGATAGTCAAACTCCTGCAAACGAACAAAAATCATCAGCGAGGTCACTTCCGTTTTCCACGCGATGTTGCCGGCGATAAAGATCACCGCGCCAAACTCCCCCAGACTACGAGTAAAGGACAGCGCAATACCAGCCAACAGCGCGGGAGAAAGCTCCGGCAGGACGACTTTGCGAAAGCTTTGCCAGCGCGTCGCGCCCAGGGTTTCCGCCGCTTCTTCATACTCCGGCCCGAGCTCTTCCAGTACAGGTTGTACCGTCCGAACCACAAACGGGATACTGGTAAAAGCCATCGCGACCGCGATCCCCAGCCAGGTATAGGTCACTTTGATATCAAACTTCGCCAGCCATTCGCCGTAAAAACCGTTGACCGAAAACAGCGATGCCAGGGTCAGGCCCGCCACCGCTGTCGGTAGCGCAAACGGCAGATCCATCAGCGCATCCAGCAGCGTGCGGCCCGGAAATCGGTAGCGCGTGAGGACCCATGCCATCAGCAGACCAAATACGCCGTTAAAAATCGACGCCGCAAAGGCCGATAGCAAGGTCACTTTATATGCCGCCACAACCTGGGGATTGGTGATCACATCCCAGTATTGGCTCAGGGTCATTTGCGCCAGTTGCATTACCAGCGCGCTCAACGGCAACAGCAGAATCAAGCAAACAAACAGCAGGCTGGTACCAAGACTCAGAGTAAAGCCCGGCAGCACACGCTTTGTCGCAACAGCAAACATTAATTACGCCCCGCAGCCAGCAGTTTGTCCAGTTCACCACCGCTGGCAAAGTGGGTTTTCATCACTTCTGGCCAGGAACCAAACTGGTCTTCCACGCGGAACAGTTTGGTCTGCGGGAATTTATCTTTCAGTTTCCCCATGACTTCCGGGTTGTTCACGCGGTAGTAAAAACGGGTAATGATGGCCTGCGCCTGCGGGCTGTAGAGCCAGTTCAGATAGGCTTTAGCCGCTTTTTCAGTCCCGTTGGCCTTCACATTTTTGTCTATCCAGGCCACCGGGAATTCAGCAAGAATATTGGTTTCAGGAATAACGACCTCGAATCCTTGATCCTGGTACTGTTTACGGATGTTATTCACTTCTGATTCAAAGCTAATCAGCACGTCGCCGAGTCCGCGTTCGGCAAAAGTGGTTGTGGCGCCGCGACCGCCGGTATCAAAGACTTCGACATTTTTCAGGAATTGCGTCATGAACTGTTCGGTTTTCGCTTTATCGCCACCGTCCGCTTTATCCGCCGCACCCCACGCAGCTAAATAGGTATAACGCGCGTTACCTGACGTTTTCGGATTCGGAAAAATTAACTTAACGTCGGGACGCACCAGATCATTCCAGCTGTGGATATTTTTCGGATTCCCTTTGCGAACCAGAAATCCCATTGTCGAGTAAAACGGCGAACTGTTATTCGGCAGGCGGCTTTGCCAGTCGGCCGGGATCAGTTTGCCTTTGTCATGCAGAATTTGTACGTCAGTCACCTGGTTATAGGTCACCACATCGGCCTTCAACCCTTGCAGGATCGCCAGCGCCTGTTTTGATGACCCGGCATGAGATTGTTTAATCGTCAGCTTATCGCCGCCGTTATCTTTCGCCCACTGCTGTTCAAACTGCGGGTTAAGGGCGGCAAATAGCTCGCGGGAAACGTCATATGAGCTGTTGAGCAGTTCCGTCGCCTGCGCCTGCGCAACCAACAGCACAGAAGCCGCCAGCGCCAGATATCCTTTTTTCAGTGAATTTATCGCCATTGCGCACCCTTATAAATTTGATGACTTTCTTATAGTCATAATATTTATAACAGGTACGAAAGGAGTAACGGTTTTATATACCGTTTGGCGATTTGGAAGTCGAAAAGAGAATAAGAGAACCGCAACGTTTTTCTGAATCGTGCATCCAGAATCAGGATAGCGTTCTGACAGACGCTGGCAAGCTGGCACAGTACCCGATGGCGGCAAGAGTTCTACGCTTCCGGAATAATACGTTTGCGCATTATGAGAAGGCGGTGATAGCGAGGATATGTGAAGCGCGACGCACCGATACCCTTACCCCGGCCCTCTCTCAGCCTGTGGGGAGAGGGCCAGGATAAGGGGGAATTTACAGCGCCAGCAGCCTGTCCAGCGACGGCGCGAAATAGTACCCGCCAGTGACGGGCTTAGTGAAACGTAACATCGCGTCACGCTTACCATCGGTATCGCCAAACATACTCAGCAGTTGTTGCTCGATGTTGTACAGGCGCGCGCAGTAAGCGCAGAAGTAAAGGCCGTGGGTACCGCTGGCGGTGCCATACGGCAGGCTCTGACGAACAATCTTCAGCCCTTTACCCTCTTCCTTCAGATCCACGCGGCTCAGATGAGAAGTTGCCGGACGCGCATCGCCGTCAATCTCTTCATTGGCTTCTTTGGTGCGGCCAATCATCATTTCCTGATCGGGAATACTCATACGATTAAGCTGGTTAAGATTATGCTCCCAGCGCTGCACCAGAACATAGCTGCCGCCCGCATCCACGCCATCGTTGATTATCGCCACTTCACGGCGCGTCTCTTCGCCAGCCGGGTTTTCCGTACCATCGACAAAGCCGCTCAGATCGCGCTCTTCAATCCAGCGGAAACCATGAACTTCTTCTTTAACGTCCACCACTGCGCCAAACGCCGCCATTGCCGCCTGGGCAACAGAGAAGTTCACCTCATGCTGTGCGGAAAGAATGTGGATCAGCAGATCGTACTGCGTGGACGGGGCCAGCCCCTTGCCGTAGCCCGGGAACGCTTTTAACTCTTCGCCCCCCACGCCGCCGCTCAACTGGCGCCAGATGTTATGGCCGAAAGCCACGACCGCGCCCAGCTTAGCGTCCGGGTATGTTGCCTGAAAGGTCGCTAATTTATCGGCAAAAACCTTACTGCTTTTCCGCAGGGCATCAAGGTCACCTTTGACATTGGCTTCAATCCAAATCGCCGCGCGGCAATGTTCCGGCAAAATGCCACTCTGAACCTGAGACATCGCTCCTCCTGAAATTATACAGCCACCATACGGTGGCCTTTTTAAGGCGCTATTGTACCCGTTTTTTCAGGGAGCCGAATCACTTCAGATCAAATTAGCGGCGCCAGATAATTTCACTCACCTTCCAGTTTTTCAGCGTATCGTCGGCAGGCATTAGCGCGTCAGGGCCACTCCAGCTACCGGTAAAAACATAGCTAATATGTTGGCTATCCCTGGCTTTACACTCCACTACGCTGCCGCTGTCGTTATGGCCTTGCTGACAGTTACCAAAAGCTTTGCTGTAGATAGCACTGAACGGCGTACCAATTTTCACCCCACTGGCGGTTGCGATACGGCTATCACGTACGTTAATACGGCTGAGGGTACCGTTGTCGCCATTGATGGTCAGCGCCACTTTGCCATCTTTTAACGCTTCGAAGTAGCGCACAATCCTGCCATTATCCATTTTCATACCGCTGCGCAGATGATAACCGCTACCGATCGCATCACTGATAGCCTGCTCGCTTAGTGGCGTTGCCGCTGTCAGATTACCGACGCCCTGCTCAGTCACTTCCGTCGAAGAACCAAACCAGTTCCACGGATAAGCCGCCGACCAGTTGACCGCGCTCATCGTTGAGCAGCCGGTTAAAGCCAGCGGTAATGCGCAGAGAAGTATACGTAGCGATGTCATGACTCAGTCCTTTCTGATTAATTCAACGCAAGTTGGAGTACGCGATCGGCAAAAAGTGCCGTTAAAGCTGTTCTTCATGGAAACAGGCTTTCAGGCGCCGGTTACTTAACAGCCACCACAACGCATAAAGATCCGCCGCCAGCAGGACGCTGGTCACTGCCGAAGGCGATTCGCCACCCACCCACAATAGCGGTTGCCAGACCAGCAGCAATAGCTGAGAGATCACCAGAAGCCAACGCATTAATGGCCAGAAGCGGGGAAAGCGCTGACGGTATCCGCTGATAATAAACGCCATAACCGCCGGGATGCCGGGCAGCAATCCCAGCCAAAAGTTATCGTGGTCCGGATAAAACAGATTCAGCAACGCATCCCCCTGCTGACGCGATGCGCCGGCCATCAGAAATAGCACCCATGTTCGGGCCTGCAACAACAGCACGCACCAAAAAAGGAACGGTAAGCGCAGGCGACCGTGGGAATCAAAATCGGCGGGGGTATACTCAATATTCTTCATCTTCAATCAAACGCTTACCGAGGCACAGCACGTCAGAATGCTCATAGCCAAGGCGCTCGTACATCCCCAGAACCATCTCGTTATCTTCGCGCACCATAATGTTAATTTTCGGGCAACCACGCGCGATCAGCTTTTTTTCCAGCCGATTCAACAGGGCATTAGCAATACCGCGACCACGGTATTCAGGGTGAACGCCAAGATAATAAGCAGATCCGCGATGACCGTCATAGCCGCCCATCACCGTACCAACCACCTCACCATTAACCTCGGCAACCAGAAACAGGCTGGCATCGTGGTTCAGCTTACGTTCAATATCCATTTCCGGATCGTTCCACGGCCGCAGAAGATCGCAACGCTCCCACAGGGTTATCACCTCTTCAAAATCTTGCTGGCGAAAAACGCGTATCTCCATGGTATTGCCCACCATTGACGGTTAAAAACTGAGATTATGGCGCGATTGCGCCGGATAGCCAATATCAGGCGCAATGCGTCTCAAAAAATGGCATAATGTGACTTTGTCATGTATTGAAATGAAAAGTAAAACAATTCTTATTTGGAATGGTCGTAACGGAAAACACGATACGATATAACATTGATTACCACTTGTTTGCAATTCAGGCCGAATGAGCACTTTTAAACCATTAAAAATACTTGCTTCGCGCCGCCAGGTACTGAAAGCCGGGCTGGCAGCAATCACGCTTTCAGGGATCGCCTCTCCGGCCAGCGCGAAAGAACAGCCATTGAAGACAGCCAATGGTCACAGCAAACCCGCCGCGAAGAAAAAGGGCGCTAAACGTATCGTCATGCTCGATCCCGGCCATGGCGGCATTGATACCGGCGCTATTGGTCATAACGGTTCAGAAGAGAAACACGTTGTTCTGGCGATCGCGAAAAACGTGCGCAGCATTTTACGCAGCAACGGTATTGACGCGCGGCTTACGCGAACTGACGATACCTTTATCCCGCTATATGACCGCGTAGAGATCGCCCATAAGCATGGCGCCGATCTTTTCATGTCGATTCACGCCGACGGTTTTACCAATCCGAGCGCGGCAGGAGCCTCTGTTTTCGCCCTGTCCAACCGTGGAGCCAGTAGCGCGATGGCGAAGTATCTCTCCGATCGGGAAAACCGCGCCGACGAAGTCGCGGGCAAAAAAACGACAGACAGGGACCACCTTCTGCAGCAGGTACTGTTCGATCTGGTCCAGACTGACACCATCAAAAACAGCCTGACGCTCGGTTCGTATGTTCTGAAAAAAATTAAGCCGGTGCATAAGTTGCACAGCCGTAATACCGAGCAGGCGGCGTTCGTGGTGCTAAAATCGCCCTCGATCCCTTCCGTGCTGGTAGAAACGTCGTTTATTACCAATCCGAACGAAGAAAAGCTGTTAGGGACCACCGCGTTCCGCCACAAAATCGCCACGGCAATTGCTAACGGCATTATGAGTTATTTCCACTGGTTCGATAACCAGAAAGCCCATTCGAAGAGACGTTAATGAAACCCGACGCCCATCAGGTCAAAGCCTTCCTGCTTCAGTTGCAGGACGTCATCTGCCAGAAGCTAAGTACGACCGACGGAAGCAATTTTGTTGAAGATAACTGGCAGCGGGAAGCTGGCGGCGGTGGACGCAGTCGGGTACTGCGCGATGGCGGTATCTTTGAACAGGCAGGCGTTAACTTTTCGCACGTACACGGCGATGCGATGCCGGCGTCCGCTACCGCTCATCGACCTGAGCTGGCGGGTCGCAGCTTCGAAGCGATGGGCGTGTCGCTGGTGGTGCATCCGCTCAATCCCTATATTCCCACCAGCCATGCCAACGTGCGTTTTTTTATCGCCGAGAAACCCGGCGCGGAGCCGGTCTGGTGGTTTGGCGGCGGGTTCGATTTAACGCCATATTATGGTTTTGAGGAAGACGCCGTTCACTGGCACCGCACGGCGCGGGATTTGTGCCAGCCTTTCGGCGAAGCGGTTTATCCGCGTTATAAAAAATGGTGCGACGACTACTTCTTTCTCAAACACCGTAATGAACAGCGCGGCATCGGCGGGATCTTCTTCGATGATCTGAATACGCCAGATTTCGACAGTTGCTTCCGTTTTATGCAGGCGGTAGGAAAAGGCTATACCGACGCGTATCTGCCGATTGTCGGGCAGCGCAAGGAAATGCTCTGGGGTCAACGTGAGCGTGATTTTCAACTCTACCGCCGCGGACGCTACGTCGAGTTCAATCTGGTATGGGACCGCGGCACCCTGTTTGGCCTGCAAACCGGCGGGCGCACAGAGTCGATTCTGATGTCGATGCCGCCGCTGGTGCGCTGGGAATATGACTGGCGGCCAGAAGAAGGCAGCCCGGAAGCGGCGCTGAGCGAATTTATTCAGGTGCGCGACTGGGTGTGAACCCGTATGGGTGACATTTATCTGGCCTGCACGACTCGTCTTGTAGATACGGTTATGACTCAGAATGTTGCAAAGTGAGTTCTTCTGAAATCGCCCGGGCCGCTTCCCTGGCCGGGCCGACAATAGATGCATAACTTGATCATATTGTTGGCTTCACGGCGCGGGAAGAGCGTCAGCCACCACCCGACTATACCCTAAATTATTCGAGTTGCAGGAAGGCGGCGACGCAGTGAATCCCTAGGAGCGTACTCCAGTACGTGACTGGGGTAGCCTACGCACATGCAACTTGAAGTATGACGGGTATAAAACACCAGTACGGTATCTGAACCGGTTTATTATCAGTCTCCGGCTATTTTTTTGTCGATAAAAAAGCGCGGGAGAATTCCCGCGCCTGAATGAATTAAATAGAGATTACAATGGCTGTGTTTGCGCTTCCACGACCGCCAGCGCCACCATATTAACAATACGACGAACAGAAGCGATCGGTGTTAATACGTGAACCGGTTTGGCTACGCCCATTAACACCGGTCCAACCGTCACACCTTCGGAACTGGAGACCCGTAGTAAGTTGTAACTAATACGCGCAGCCTCCATATTCGGCATCACCAGAATATTGGCAGAGCCTTTCAGCGGACTGTCCGGCATCCGGTCATTACGAATGCTTTCCACCAGCGCGGCATCGCCGTGCATTTCCCCGTCAATCATCAGATCGGGCGCGCGGGTTTTGATCAGCTCCAGCGCTGCACGCATTTTGCCGGACGATGGGCATCTGGACGAACCGAAGTTAGAGTGCGACAGCAGCGCCACTTTCGGCTCAATCCCGAAGCGACGCACGGTTTCCGCCGCCATCACGGTGATTTCCGCCAGTTCTTCCGGTGTCGGATCGTCATTGACGTAGGTGTCGGCAATAAAAGTGTTGCCGCTTGGCAGCAGCAATGCGTTCATCGCGCCCGCCGCATGGGTGCCTTCACGGTAGCCAAACACCTCTTTTACCACGCTGAAATGCTCATGGTAATCACCGATAGTGCCGCAAATCATGGCATCCGCTTCACCACGATGCACCATGATCGCGCCGATCACCGTGGTGTTGCTGATAACCGCTCTCTGCGCCTGCTCCTGCGTGATGCCGCGACGCTTCATAATCTGGTAATACTCGTTCCAGTACTCTTTAAAGCGCGGATCGGATTCATTGTTGACGATCTCAAAGTCAATACCTGATTTGATCTGCAGCCCCAGCTTCTGGATGCGCATTTCGATCACTCCCGGACGACCAATCAGGATCGGTTTCGCCAGCCCCAGAGTGACCAGCTCCTGGGTTGCGTGCAGCACCCGGCTATCTTCCCCTTCCGCCAGCACCACGCGCTTCGGCGCTTTGCGCGCCTGCGAGAAAATCGGTTTCATAAACAGATTGGTTTTGTAAACAAACTCGGTCAGCTTATCGATATAAGCGTCAAAGTCGGCAATCGGACGCTTCGCCACGCCGGAATCCATCGCCGCTTTCGCCACCGCAGGGGCGATCTTGACAATCAGACGCGGATCGAACGGTTTCGGAATAATGTACTCCGGGCCGAAGCTCAGATCCTGATCGCCATAGGCGGAGGCCACCACTTCGCTCTGTTCGGCATGGGCCAGTTCGGCAATGGCGCGAACAGCTGCCAGCTTCATCTCTTCGTTGATCGCGGTTGCGCCAACGTCCAGCGCCCCACGGAAGATAAACGGGAAACACAGCACGTTGTTAACCTGGTTCGGGTAATCAGAACGACCGGTACAGATAATGGCGTCGGCACGCACTTCCTTCGCCAGCGGCGGCAGAATTTCCGGCTCCGGATTGGCCAGCGCCAGAATCATTGGCGCACGAGCCATTTTTTTCACCATCTCCTGCGTCAGCACTCGCGGCCCGGAACAACCAAGGAAAATATCCGCGCCGTCAATCACATCATCCAGCGTGCGCTTACCGCTATCTTCCACCGCATAGGCCGCTTTGGTTTCCACCATATTCGCCTCGCGGCCTTTGTAGATCACGCCTTTCGAGTCGCAGACCACGATGTTGTGTTTCTGCATCCCCAGCGCCACCAGCAGGTTCATACAGGCAATCGCCGCCGCGCCCGCACCGGAGACCACCATCCGCACGTCAGAGATATTTTTTTCCACCACCCGCAGGCCGTTAAGAATAGCGGCGGTGCTGATAATCGCGGTTCCGTGCTGGTCATCATGGAAGACCGGAATATTCATGCGTTCGCGTAGCTTGCGCTCAATGTAGAAGCATTCCGGCGCTTTAATATCTTCGAGGTTAATCCCGCCAAACGTCGGCTCCAGCGCCGCGACAACATTGATAAATTTGTCCGGGTCCAGTTCATCAACCTCAATATCGAAAACATCAATACCGGCGAATTTCTTAAACAGAACACCTTTCCCTTCCATCACCGGTTTACCGGCCAGGGCGCCGATATGGCCCAACCCCAGCACTGCCGTACCATTAGAGACCACCGCCACAAGGTTGCCACGCGCGGTATATTTATAGGCCGCCAGCGGATCTTTCTCGATTTCAAGACAGGGTGCAGCGACGCCCGGCGAGTAGGCCAGCGCCAAATCGCGCTGGGTCGCAAGGGGCTTGGTCGGGGAAACCTGGATTTTTCCGGGAACCGGGAATTCATGGAAATCAAGGGCGCTTTGTTTTAACTGCTCATCCATTTTATCGTTCCTTTCACGTATCGATCGTAGGGAGGGTGAAACGTAATAGCGTACCTGGTGTTCACCCTAAAGGGTGACCCAGTATCTCGCCTGACGGCGTCGCAAACTTTGAACACCGCCAAACTCTCGCCATAACAACGTTATATTTGTTATAGATTTATAATGTGTATGTAACTTGCCCTTGAAAGCAAGGATGGCCCTGTCTGCTATGCTTTTTAGTTATGCAACTCATCGTCCTCTCTATCCTAAATCAATAAAAACTCATGCAACGTATTGTTTCAGGAGTACATTATGTCCCGTAGAGAACTTGCTAACGCCATCCGCGCCCTCAGTATGGATGCGGTCCAGAAAGCCAACTCAGGCCATCCCGGCGCGCCAATGGGAATGGCGGATATCGCCGAGGTATTGTGGAACGATTTTCTTAAACACAATCCGCAGAATCCTCACTGGTACGATCGCGACCGTTTTATTCTCTCCAACGGTCATGCTTCCATGCTGCTCTATAGCCTGCTGCACCTGACCGGTTATGCGCTGTCGATAGAGGAACTCAAACACTTTCGCCAGCTACATTCGAAAACCCCCGGTCATCCGGAGTATGGCTATACGCCTGGCGTCGAAACCACCACCGGTCCGCTGGGTCAGGGGCTCGCCAACGCCGTGGGAATGGCGATTGCCGAACGCACGCTCGCTGCTCAGTTCAACCGTCCAGGGCATGAGGTAGTCGATCATTTCACTTACGTGTTTATGGGCGATGGTTGCCTGATGGAGGGGATTTCTCACGAAGCCAGTTCACTGGCGGGCACCCTGGGGTTAGGGAAACTCATTGGCTTCTACGACCATAACGGCATCTCTATTGATGGTAAAACCGCAGGCTGGTTTACCGATGATACCGCCGCGCGATTCAACGCCTACCACTGGCACGTCATCGGCGATATTGACGGCCACGATCCACAGGCAGTCAAACAGGCCATTGTTGAAGCGCAGGGCGTTAAGGATAAGCCCTCGCTGATTATCTGCCGCACCATTATTGGCTTTGGCTCACCGAATAAAGCCGGTTCCGAAGAGTCACATGGCGCCGCATTAGGGGAAAAAGAGGTCGCTCTGGCCCGCGAGAAACTGGGCTGGAAATATCCGCCGTTTGACATTCCCAAAGAAATCTATCAGGGCTGGGATGCCCGTCCGCGCGGCGAAAAGGCCGAACAGGCGTGGAACGCAAAATTCGCCGATTATCAACAACAATATCCGGAACTGGCAGCGGAACTCACCCGCAGGATGAGCGGCAAGCTTCCGGAAAACTGGACGGAAGTCACTCAGCATTATATCGCCGGATTGCAGGCGGAACCGGCGAAAATCGCCAGCCGAAAAGCCTCACAAAACGCGCTGAACGCATACGGCCCCATCCTGCCTGAACTACTGGGCGGTTCGGCGGATCTCGCGCCCAGCAACCTGACCATCTGGTCCGGTTCGCAGTCAATTAAAGAAGAGCCCGCAGGCAACTATATCCACTATGGCGTACGTGAATTCGGCATGACCGCTATTGCTAACGGCATCGCGTTACACGGCGGCTTTATCCCCTACACCTCCACGTTCCTGATGTTTGTCGAGTATGCCCGCAATGCGGCGCGGATGGCGGCGCTGATGAAAGCGCGACAAATCATGATTTATACCCATGACTCTATCGGTCTTGGCGAAGATGGCCCGACTCATCAGGCGGTTGAGCAACTGGCCAGCCTGCGACTGACGCCCAACTTCAGCACCTGGCGACCATGCGATCAGGTCGAAACAGCCGTCGCATGGCAGGCAGCAGTAGCAAGACACTGCGGCCCGACGGCGCTGATCCTCTCAAGGCAAAACCTGGCGCAAATGGCGCGGACGCCGGAACAAGTACAGAATATCGCCCGCGGCGGTTATGTACTGAAAGATGCCGGAGGTAAACCAGACCTGATCCTGATAGCGACCGGTTCAGAAGTAGAGATAACGGTGCTGGCGGCAGAAAAACTGCTCGCCCGGGGAGTGAATGTCCGTGTGGTATCCCTGCCATCGACCGACGTGTTCGATGCTCAGGACGAAACCTATCGGGAATCGGTATTGCCAGCAGACGTCGACGCCCGCGTCGCCGTCGAGGCCGGAATCGCCGACTACTGGTATAAATACGTGGGGCTAAAAGGAAAAATCGTCGGTATGACCAGTTATGGCGAATCAGCACCCGCGGACAAGCTCTTCCCTCACTTCGGCTTTACCGTTGAGCATATTGTTAATGTGGCAAATGAGATACTCAACGGGTAACCCACAGCGTGGGCCAGGCATCTGGCCCCTGCCAGTTATCGCACCGCGGCTGCTGCGCATAACGTACGAGATTAAATCGCTGACCATCGTAACGCCAGCGAGTTTGTGTGCCACAATCGCCGGACGCGCGCCCTTTATCCAGCGTCACCAGTTCCTGACGCTGGTCATCATAGCTGGCATTAACCAGCTCAATGTCGCGCGCGGCATCGCCGGGCGGCTGAAACGGCAACGCCAGATGGAGCGGACGCGCAATGAATGGCCGCTGACGCGAAACCAGCCAGGCCAGCCAAATGGTGTTGTAAGCGCCCGCTTCACAACTGGTCATCAGTAGAACATTGTCATCGGTCAATGCGCTAACCCGTACTTCGCGGCGAAAAGGGTCCAGTGAACAAGCGCTGCTGTTCATCTTCTCGTTGCCGTAATCCATCAGATCGTTAAGTTCATCGCGACTGAGGGGTGACTGCGCCATATCGACTTTTCCCACCGCGCGTAAAGCGGGCGCGGGCGGAACGCTAAACGACAGAGTCTCTCCCTTACCTACCCACGCGGTTTCATTCCCCACACGCTTTTGTCGGCTGTCAATGAACAATAAAGCGGCTTTCAGCCCTTGCAGAGAAATACTCTGCAGGCCATTCTCCAGGGTAATGGCCTGCGCGTCCTGCACCTGCTGCAGGAAAGCATCAATGGTGAGGCTATCGTCGGTTTTAAGCAGTTTATCGGTGATCTGCCACTGTTTATCGCTGAGGATCAATGGATGGCCGTCAAGCTGGAGACGCGGTGCGATCGGTGCCAGCGCCGAGACGGGGTTGCCCACGCCGCCAAGTTCAATACGCAGACTGGCGTTAGTCGTCGCCCCGGCGCTACGACTGACCGTCATAACCAGACCATAGTGCAGCCCGACGTTGCGGGCGATGCAGAAATTCTGATTATTGCAGGTCACCAGCCAGTCGCTGAATAGCTGTTGGGCAGGTGCCGCCCGCACCTGCGACATCGGCAGCAAACCGAAGAGCAGAAAAAGAATAACCCGATACAACATGAGCGGCACAACCCCGGTGAAAACGCGATAAACAGCGGCCATGTTCACCAGCGGCAAGGTTTTACTCAATCAGATTTATCAGATATCCCGCGTCATCAGCCCGGATGTTTGCAAATATTGCAGGAGGATCACCGCTTTGCCATCGCGAATCTCCCCGTTCGCGACCATCTCCAGCGCCTGGCTAAAAGGCAGTTCCAGCACCTCAATATCTTCATCATCAACGCCGCCACCGCCGTTTGCCCGTTGGGCATCGCTGTATTCGGCGATAAAGAAATGGATAAGCTCGGTGACGCCGCCTGGAGACATATACAGCTCAAACAGTTTACGCACTTCCCCAACCTCGAAACCGGTCTCTTCAATGGCCTCTTTGCGCACACAGACTTCCGGCTCGTCATTATCCAGTAGCCCGGCACAGGTTTCGATCAGCATGCCATCCTGATTACCGTTTACCCAGGTGGCGACGCGGAACTGGCGTACCAGCACGACACTCTGCTTACGCCGGTTATACAGCATGATGGTGGCGCCGTTTCCGCGATCGTAAACCTCACGCTTATGGCGCACCACGCTGCCATCGCTGCGCGTGAGTTCATAGGTCATATTGCGTAAAACAAACCAGTTTTCGGAGAGGATTTTATCTTTGATGACGTTGATATTGAGTGACATACAGGCCCCACAGCATAGAATGACGTCGTCATACTACGCCGCGGGACCCGCTTTGTCGTTAGTGAAGCGGATTCGATTTCACACCGAGGAAATCCATTATCCCCTGCGCAGCATGGCGTCCTTCCGCCATCGCCGTCACCACAAGGTCAGCGCCGCGCACGGCATCCCCCCCGGCAAACACCTTACGATGGGTAGTCTGATAACGATAGCGGCTTTCAACGCTGGCTTTAATCCGACCGCGACTATCAAGCTGTACGCCGATCGACTCCAGCCAGGGCATGCCGTGTGGATGGAAACCAAAAGCCATGATCACCACATCGGCAGGCATCACGAACTCGCTTCCCGGGATCGGCGACGGACGGCGACGCCCCTGAGCATCCGGCTCGCCAAGTTGGGTACGCAGGAAGCGTACGCCGTTAACGTGGCCTTCCGCATCCAGTTCCAGCGTCACTGGCTGGACGTTAAACTCAAACATCGCCCCCTCTTCACGCGCGTTTTTAACCTCTTTCTTCGAGCCCGGCATGTTGGCTTCATCGCGACGATAGGCGCAGGTGACCTGTTTCGCGCCGTGGCGCAGCGAAGTCCGCACACAGTCCATCGCCGTATCGCCGCCGCCCAGCACGACAACATTCAGCCCCTCGGTGTTGATGTAAGGCTCATCCTGCAGCTCAGCAAGCCCCATCACCTGCCGGGTGTTGGCAATCAGGAATGGCAACGCATCATACACGCCTGGCGCGTCTTCATTTGGCAGATCCGCTTTCATTGAACGGTAGGTTCCGGTGCCGATAAACACCGCATCGTAGTCGTCAAGCAGCGTGGTCAACGGGAGATCTTTGCCTATCTCGCAGTTAAGCTCAAAGCGCACGCCCATCTGGGTAAAGATTTCACGCCGCCGGGCAAGGAGCGATTTATCCAGCTTAAACGCCGGAATACCAAAGGTCAGCAAGCCGCCGATTTCCGGGTGGCGATCAAACACCACTGGCCGAACGCCGTTGCGCACCAGATTATCAGCGCAGGCAAGCCCGGCGGGGCCGGCGCCGATAATCGCCACTCGCCTGCCGCTTTCAACCACCTGCGAGAGATCCGGCCGCCAGCCGCTGGCCAGCGCCTGGTCGGAAATATAGCGTTCAATGTTGCCGATAGTGACCGAACCGTACTCATCGCGCAGCGTACAGGCCCCTTCGCACAGGCGATCCTGCGGGCAGACACGGCCAGTAATTTCCGGCAGACAGTTGGTCTGATGAGAAAGCTCCACCGCGGAGGAGATATCGCCCGCTTTGACGCGCTCAATCCACTGCGGAATATGGTTATGCAGCGGACAGGTCCATTCGCAAATACTGTGTTCGCCGCACTTCAGGCAGCGTTCCGCCTCACGGCTGGCCTGTCCGGCGCTAAACGGGAGATATATTTCGGCGAAATTAGCTTTACGCGCCTCAGCAGACAGTTTATCGGCCTCGCCACGCGGCGGCGTGGCGGCCATGCGCGCCGCTTTTCCGACAGAGCGCAGTGGGACCACCGCGCCGGAATGGCTGTGCCACGGCTGAGCGTCCATCCGCGCCGCGCGTTGCCGGCGCTGTTTCGCCAGATTCAGCAGCGTGTCGTCCGTCGCCAGCTGCAGTGCCTCGGCCGGGCAATTCTGTACGCAAGCAGGCCCCTCTTCACGACCGCTGCACAAATCGCATTTGTGTGCTGTCGCCTTGACGCTTCCCGCCTTTACCGGCGTAAGGACGATTTGCATCACACCAAACGGACAGGCGACCATACAGGATTTACAACCAATGCATTTCTCCTGATTAACCTGGACACTGCCGTTAAGCTGGCTGATGGCGCCATTTGGACAACTGCGGGCACAGGGAGCCCCTTCACAATGATGACATGTTACTGCGTTACGCTTTTGCTCGCCTTTGATAACCGTGATACGCGGCAAAAAACGCTGCGGGGTCAATACATGCTGCTCATCGTTGTGCGCCATAACGCAGGCAACTTCACAAGCCTTGCATCCGATGCACTTATGACTATCGCTTAAAATAAAGTGGTTCATGACATCCTTCAGTATTAGTGGTGAATAACCCCTCAATTCGCATGCCTATCTATTAACCGACAAGGCGGTACCGGAACAATGTACATTTGCCCAGGATGGCGATTTTTTGGTAATAACCCGAGTTGGATCAATTTTTTTGACTTAAATGAAATTGCGTTTTATTTATTCAGGTAATAATTGCTTACGCCAGAGAAGCTGCGGCGACGGGAAGAACGTGGAAATATTGATAAAGGTAGAGAGAGAAGGACGATTCTTTACGCTACCAGAAACGGCGCACGATAACTTACACGTTCTCCTTGCTTTCTCCACAGTTGTCTGAGAGCTTGCCGCTAGAGTGTCACAGGCTGCGCAATAACAAAAAAATGCACACAATGAGGTCCTGATTCTGATGGCGAATTTTTTTATCGATCGCCCCATTTTTGCGTGGGTTCTGGCCATCCTTTTATGCCTGACCGGAACGCTTGCAATCTTATCGCTTCCCGTTGAGCAATATCCCGAACTGGCCCCGCCTAACGTGCGGATCACCGCGAACTATCCCGGCGCTTCAGCACAGACGCTGGAAAATACCGTCACCCAGGTTATCGAACAAAACATGACGGGCCTTGACAACCTGATGTATATGTCATCGCAAAGCAGCGGTTCCGGCCAGGCCACGATTACGCTAAGTTTTACCGCCGGCACCGACCCGGATGAAGCCGTCCAGCAGGTACAAAACCAGTTGCAATCGGCAATGC
This sequence comes from Klebsiella sp. KE9456, assembly GCF_043832615.1. Classification (NCBI taxonomy): domain Bacteria; kingdom Pseudomonadati; phylum Pseudomonadota; class Gammaproteobacteria; order Enterobacterales; family Enterobacteriaceae; genus Klebsiella; species Klebsiella sp. KE9456. The sequence goes on along the minus strand of NZ_JBDYQK010000008.1, from coordinate 59,740 downwards.
GCAAGCTCCCCCAGGCCGTACAAAACCAGGGCGTGACGGTGAGAAAAACCGGGGACACCAACATCCTGACTCTTGCTTTCGTCTCCACCGACGGCAGTATGGATAAACAAGACATCGCCGACTACGTCGCCAGTAATATTCAGGAGCCGCTCAGTCGCGTGAACGGCGTCGGCGATATCGACGCTTACGGTTCGCAGTACGCGATGCGCATCTGGCTCGATCCGGCCAAACTCAATAGTTTTCAGATGACGGCGAGCGATGTCACTGACGCCATTTCCGCGCAAAATGCGCAAATCGCTGTCGGTCAACTGGGCGGCACGCCATCGGTGGATAAGCAGGCGCTGAACGCCACCATTAATTCGCAATCGCTGTTACAAACCCCGGAGCAGTTCCGCAATATCACGTTACGAGTGAATCCGGATGGTTCCGAAGTCACCCTTGGCGACGTGGCTACCGTCGAAATGGGCGCGGAGAAATATGATTATCTCAGTCGCTACAACCGCCAGGCGGCCTCCGGCCTGGGGATCAAGCTGGCTTCCGGCGCTAACGAAATGGCAACCGCCGAGCGCGTTATCGATCGCCTGAACGAACTATCGCAATACTTCCCGCACGGCCTGCAATACAAAGTCGCTTACGAGACGACGTCTTTCGTCAAAGCATCCATTACCGACGTCGTCAAAACGCTGCTTGAGGCCATCGTACTGGTGTTCCTCGTGATGTATCTGTTCCTGCAAAACTTCCGCGCCACGCTTATCCCGACGATTGCCGTACCGGTGGTGCTGATGGGCACCTTCGCCATCCTCTATGTCTGCGGTTACAGTATCAACACCTTAACCATGTTCGCCATGGTGCTGGCAATCGGTCTGTTGGTGGATGATGCTATCGTGGTGGTGGAAAACGTCGAACGTATCATGAGCGAGGAGGGCCTCTCGCCGCGCGAAGCGACGCGTAAATCGATGGGGCAGATCCAGGGCGCGCTGGTTGGCATCGCGATGGTCCTGTCGGCGGTATTTGTGCCAATGGCCTTTTTCGGCGGCACAACCGGCGCGATCTATCGTCAGTTCTCAATTACCATTGTTTCAGCGATGGTACTGTCTGTTCTGGTGGCGATGATTCTGACGCCCGCCCTGTGCGCCACCTTACTGAAGCCGATTCACCGCGGAGACGATCACGGGAAACGGGGCTTCTTCGGCGGGTTTAACCGCCTATTTAACCGCAACGCCAGCCGCTACGAATCCGCGGTGGCGAAAATTCTTCATCGTTCGCTGCGCTGGATAATGATCTACATTCTGCTGCTGGGCGGCATGGTCTTTCTGTTTCTGCATCTGCCGACGTCGTTCCTGCCGCAGGAGGACCGTGGAATGTTTATCACTTCAGTACAGTTGCCTGGCGGCTCGACCCAGCAACAAACGCTGAAAGTGGTGCAGAAGGTAGAAGATTATTTCCTGAAAAAGGAGAAAGCGAACGTTGAATCGGTGTTCGCAACAATCGGTGCCGGCCCCGGTGGCAACGGCCAGAACGTGGCGCGAATGTTCATACGCCTGAAAGACTGGAACCAGCGCGATCCGACGAGCGGTTCCTCTTTCGCCATCATCGAACGCGCAACGAAAGCGTTTAACAAGATTAAAGAGGCTCGCGTCTTTGCCAGCAGCCCACCGGCTATCAGCGGACTCGGCAGTTCAGCCGGTTTCGATATGGAACTGGAGGACCACGCGGGCAACGGGCACGATGCGCTGATGGCCGCCCGCGATACTCTGCTGGAACTGGCCGCGCAAAATAAACAGCTAACCCGCGTACGCCACAACGGCCTCGACGATAGCCCACAATTGCAGATCGATATCGATCAACGTAAAGCTCAGGCGCTGGGCCTTTCCATCGACGATATCAACGACACGCTGCAAACCGCATGGGGTTCAAGCTACGTCAATGACTTTATGGATCGTGGGCGCGTAAAGAAAGTCTATGTCCAGGCGGCTGCGCCGTATCGCATGCTACCAGACGATATCAATCTATGGTACGTGCGCAACAGTAGCGGCACAATGGTCCCCTTCTCCGCCTTCGCCACCTCCCACTGGGAGACCGGTTCGCCGCGCCTGGAGCGCTACAACGGCTACTCGGCGGTAGAAATCATCGGCGAAGCCGCGCCCGGTGTCAGTACCGGCACCGCCATGACGATTATGGAAAAACTGGCTCAGCAGTTGCCGAACGGTTTTGGCCTTGAATGGACGGCGATGTCCTTGCAGGAACGTCTCTCCGGCGCGCAGGCGCCGGCCCTGTATGCGATTTCTCTGCTGGTGGTGTTCTTATGCCTGGCGGCGCTGTATGAAAGCTGGTCGGTGCCGTTCTCGGTGATGCTGGTGGTGCCGCTGGGGGTTATTGGCGCGCTACTGGCAACCTGGGCGCGCGGGCTCAACAACGATGTCTACTTCCAGGTGGGCCTGTTGACGGTTATCGGCCTGTCGGCCAAAAACGCTATTCTTATCGTCGAGTTTGCCAATGAGTTAAACCAGAAAGGCGAGGATCTGCTTACCGCGACGTTATCGGCCTGCCGTCAGCGTCTGAGGCCAATTCTGATGACCTCGCTGGCGTTTATCTTCGGCGTACTGCCAATGGCCATCAGCACCGGTGCGGGTTCCGGCAGCCAGCATGCCGTCGGCACCGGTGTTATGGGGGGCATGCTCTCTTCCACCCTACTGGCTATCTTCTTCGTGCCGCTGTTCTTCACGCTTGTGCGACGCCGTTTTCCGCTCAAGGAACGGCCACAATAGCAGAAGCGATGGTGACAGTTTTCACCGGGGCAAATAACAGAAAAGGCGACATATGGTGTCGCCTTTTTCATGTGGCCGCTTCAACTGCATTATTATCCTGCTCGTGGAATCGCCCTGCTCTCATTGTGGAAACTTATTTACGAAGCATACCTTCGATAAAATCTTTCCAGTTCCCCAGTTCATGCTCAATCATACTAACCTCTCTTATTATTATGGGTAATTTTATGCAAATTTGTTGTTAATGAAAAGTTTGTTTTTGCTATCGCTCTCATTGCTTTACTATCGTCTCCGACATGTTCCCCTTTCATTCGTAAGTACTATGAGCCTATTTGTGGCGGTTTAATGTGACCAATAGCAACATTCATTCATCTGCTCAATCCGCCAGCCCTGACCCCGGGTCGGGATAAGCACAAACGAGAGGTTAAAAAACAGACGAAAAATATTACATTCAAACTATCCTGCGGGAAAAAAAGATATTTATTACAGTCATTCGCGTATTATTTAGGGTATCTATTCGGAGTATCTCAATCCAAAGATTAAGAGCCTATCCCACCAGGCGTTATTGGCGCAGACAGTTTGAACACGGCCAGCGCGGAAGAACCGGAGCGTACACGTAGTACGTGAGGATTCTGAGCACTGCCCAGGTTCAAAATGACAAGCAAAATAGCCCTAATGGGACAGGCTCTAATTCAAAGAGAAAGGTTTAATCATGCTAACCCTGTACGGAATTAAAAACTGCGACACCATAAAAAAGGCCCGCCGCTGGCTGGACGCCCATCAGCTTGAATATCGCTTTCATGATTATCGTGCTGATGGCCTGAGTCGCGAATTAGTCGACACCTTTATCGCCGAACTCGGCTGGGAAGCCCTGCTCAACACCCGAGGGACCACCTGGCGCAAACTGGATGAAACGGTTCGCGCCAGTATCAATAACGCCGACGCCGCAGCGGATCTGATGCTGGAAATGCCGGCAATCATCAAGCGCCCATTGCTCTGTGCGCCTGGTAAGCCTATGCTGCTGGGTTTCAGTGAATCAAGTTATCAGCAGTTTAACGAGGTGTAGTCTATGTCTTGCCCGGTCATTGAGCTTGCTCAGCAGCTTATTCGCCGCCCTTCCCTCAGCCCCGATGACGCGGGGTGTCAGGCATTAATGATTGAACGTCTGCGGGCGATTGGCTTTACCGTCGAACCGATGGATTTCGGCGATACTCAAAATTTCTGGGCCTGGCGTGGGCACGGAGAGACGCTGGCCTTCGCCGGCCACACCGATGTTGTTCCCTCAGGTGACGCTGACCGCTGGATTAACCCACCGTTCGAGCCGACCATTCGTGACGGCATGCTGTTTGGCCGCGGCGCGGCGGATATGAAAGGTTCTCTGGCCGCGATGGTGGTTGCCGCCGAACGTTTTGTCGCTCATCACCCTGACCATAAAGGCCGTCTGGCGTTTCTGATCACTTCTGATGAAGAGGCCAGCGCGAAAAATGGCACCGTCAAGGTCGTTGAAGCGCTGATGGCACGCAACGAACGCCTGGATTACTGCCTCGTCGGCGAACCGTCCAGCACCGAAGTCGTCGGCGATGTGGTCAAAAATGGCCGTCGCGGTTCGCTGACCTGTAACCTGACCATTCACGGCGTTCAGGGGCACGTTGCCTATCCGCATCTCGCCGATAACCCGGTACACCGCGCTGCGCCGATGCTGGCTGAACTGGTGAACATTGAGTGGGATCAAGGCAACGAATTTTTCCCGCCAACCAGTATGCAAATCGCTAATGTGCGCTCAGGAACCGGCAGCAACAATGTGATTCCCGGCGATATGTTTGTGCAGTTCAACTTCCGTTTTAGCACCGAGCTCACCGACGAAATGATTAAAGCGCGCGTCGTGGCCCTGCTGGAGAAGCACGCGCTACGTTACAGCGTTGAGTGGTGGCTTTCAGGCCAGCCATTCCTGACCAGCCGCGGTAAGCTGGTGGATGCCGTCGTAAACGCCATTGAGCACTATAATGAAATAAAGCCGCAGTTGCTGACTAATGGCGGCACTTCCGACGGGCGCTTTATCGCGCGCATGGGCGCGCAGGTGGTTGAACTGGGGCCTGTGAATGCCACCATTCATAAAATCAATGAGTGCGTAAATGCCGCCGACCTCCAGCTGCTGGCGCGGATGTATCAACGCATTATGGAACAACTGATCGCCTGAGGGCATTGCCGGAAAAGGAGTAGCGCATGGAGTGGCTCATCAAACACTGGTGGATCCTGGTATTAGTCTTTTTAGTGGGGGTGATCATCAACGTGATTAAAGATCTTAACCGCGTTGACCACAAAAAATTTCTCAACAATAAGCCGGATTTGCCGCCGCATCGTGACTTCAACGACAAGTGGGACGATGATGACGACTGGCCTAAAAACGACCAGTCAAAGAAATAAGCGTATTGTTCAGCCTGACCAGCCGCGCTTTTTAAACATTAACCCCGGTATCTGTTTTTCACTACCGGGGTTTTTATTACAGCAGTTCGATAATATCGTCGTCCTGCGGCTTGCCGCCGCTGAGCGCTTCGTCGAAATAGTGCTTCGGTACGGTAAAACGCAGATGATCGAGGGCAAACTGCATGCTTTGCTCATTAATCGCGTGTCCCAGCCCCTCAACAATATCCAGCGTCACGTCACCGCCTGCCTGTTGTAACGCCTCCTGTCCCGCTACCGCCCATGCCAGATCGATGACACGATCCTCGCCGCCGTGAATCAGGTGGATGGTCGTGGCCGTGCTCGCCGACTCGGGCATCGTCGCATAGCGACCATTAAAGGCAATCACCCGCGAGGCCAGACCCGGCTCCGCCTTAATACTTTCGAGGGACATAATCGCGCCCTGCGAGAAGCCGATCAGCGCCGTCGCCTGCGGGCTGACGCCGCTTTGCTGCTGCCAGTAGCGAACCGTGTCAATAAAGGTCGGCATAATGGCATCCACGCGCTGCTGGCGGTTATCTTCAGTAACGCCCTGCACGGAAAACCACTGGCGCCCCGGCGGCGGCCCGCACGGCTCTGCGCCGCCGATGCTGACAATCAGCGCATCAGGAAAGAGCGGGGCAAACCAGCTACCAATTTGCCCCATGGCAACCGGGTTATCGCCGACGCCATGAAACAGCAGCAGCAGTTGCTGTGCAGGTGTCGCAGGGCTTTGAACAATAAAATGATCGTGTTTCATGGCTGTCTCCTTAATGTCTGCAAGGAAGTTTACGCCACAGGCGGAATATGACCATGTCATTTAACTGAAGGAGTTAGTTAAAAAAATTGCAGAATTGTCACCTGCTGGCGCAGGGCATCGGCACGGGTTGCGTTAAGGCTGGATAACGCCTGGGCCGCCTCTTCCCGTAGCCTGACCAGCAGGGCTTTGCGCCCGGATATCTGTAGCGCCCGGCACAGCGTCGACTCGTCCTGCCGCCGCAGACGCGCCCGCAGCGCCGGTAGCGGTAAATCAACCTGCATAAGCAGGCGGTTCAGGCTGCCCGCCGACGCCAGCAACGGACGATGGGCAAAAGCAAAGCCCGCCACCTCCAGCCAGTCCTCCTCCGTAAGGATAGTCGCTTCCTGCATTGTCAGCGGAAAAGCGCCATCCCGCCAGTCACGTAGCCAGTACTCGTCGCGCAACAGTCGCTGCGCTTCCTTATTAACCAGTTGGTGACCCGACTCGCTGAGGGGATAGAGCGCCATCGCGGTATAACAGCCGCTGCTGGCTTCCCGGTGGGTTCCTAAACGTACCAGCGTAAAACCGCAACGCTGCCAGAAACGCCATAGCTCCGGCGTGTAACCAAAACTGACGGAAAGATAATCCCGGTCCGCCGCCAGAGATATCGCCCGGGCCACCAGCCGTTGCCCCAGTCCCTCACGCTGGCGGGCCGGATGCACGGCAATACGGCTGATACGCAGCCCGGTCAACGTTGCCGCCAGCGGACTGCCGCCGTGCGCCGCCAGCGACTGGGCAACCAGATTACCACGCGGTCGACGGAACCCGGCCCACACAGCCTGGCTAAGCGAGGGCTCAAGCCCGCCCTCTTCCACCAGCCACAGCGCCCCGGCAACGCGGTCGCCGCTGCGGGCGCAGACAAAATGCTGTCCTGGCGCATCCATCATACGCCGCAGATCCAGCGGAGAGGTACGATAATGCGCGCCGGAGAGCAACTGGTACATCGCTTCCGGTAGCCCGGGATATTGCCGCCAGAGGGCCTGATCGACGCTTTCCAGCATCACATCGCCAATTGGCTGCTGGCAGAAAGTCTCGTCGCCAAACAGCAGCAGTTGCGCAATCATCGCTTCCAGCGGGCAGCCTGCCGCCCAACGGACAGGCGTCGTCAAACTGAACTGCCGCAAATGCGTAAAACTGGCGCAAAACTTAAGCAGAAAGCCGCGTCCGGTACCTTCATACCCCTGCACGGTCGTGGTCAACAGCGTTCGCGGAAAGCGGGCGATAAGCTGGCGCAACTGCGGGCCAGGAATGGCGGCGGCCTCGTCGACAATCAGCCATGAAGCATTGCATTCTGACGCCAGTAATGCATCGGGAGCCATAAAACGAAAATCCCCTCCGGCGAAAGCCGCCATCACATCGGTTGCTCCACGTGCAGGCGCCGTAACAATGGCATCGCCCGCCAGTTGGCGAATAAGCATTCCGGCGAGAGCGGACTTTCCTCGCCCGCGTTCTGCGATCAGCGCGGCAATACCGGGGGAAAAATCGGCCAGTTCGGCAAGAACGGTGGCCTGCTCCGCCTGCGGATGACCATCAGCAGGATGCCATGCGACGCGCGCTGAAAAGTCCGGCACAACCAGTTTGTGTCTCTGCCGCCAGAGAATGGACTCACTATCGGCAATAATTTGCTGACAGAAGCGGTAGACAAAATTCGGCGCAACCACAGGCAGGAGAGTGTCGCTCCAGCGCAAAGAATCCGCATCTGGCCGCATGGCCCACTGCGCGAAATCAGGCGTCAGCAGGATCAGCCAGCTTCCGGCGCGCAGCGTACCGGCGAGCGCAGCCAGCGCCGCGACATCAAAGCCCTCGCGGGCATCAAAAAAGGCATGCTGAAATTCGCGTCCCAGCAGGGATTTCAGCGTTCCAGGTGAGGTGTACGGTGCCGGCATCGGCTGCGGGCCGACCCACAGACCGTCACCGGCCAGCGCCGTTCGCAGTATTTGCGCCTGACGCAAAGTCCAGGCATCATCGCCGCTGAGGACCAGCAGACGACGGATGCCTTCACGCGCCATTTGTGTGGTCAGATGAAGCAGTTCATCCATGACGGGCCGAGGTTATAACGTACTGCCAAATGTATTGCACTGCGCCGGGTCACCGCTGTCAAAACCGCGCTTAAACCAGGTATAGCGCTGCTGTGACGTCCCGTGGGTAAAGCTGTCCGGCACCACGCGCCCCTGGCTCTGCTGCTGCAAGCGGTCATCGCCAATCGCCTCTGCGGCGTTCAGCGCCTCCTGCAGATCGCCGGCCTCCAGTAAATCCTGCTTCTGCATATTGTAGCCCCAGACGCCCGCAAAACAGTCCGCCTGTAGCTCCATTTTTACCGACAGGCGATTGGCTTCCGCCTGTGAAGCATTCTGCTGTAGCTGGCGCACTTTCGATTCAATCCCCAGCAGCTTTTGCACATGATGGCCCACTTCATGGGCGATAACGTAACCCTGGGCGAAATCGCCGCCCGCGCCGAGCCTGGTTTTCATGTCATCGTAGAACGACAGATCGATATAAACAGTGCTGTCTGCGGGACAGTAAAATGGCCCCATCACCGACTGGCCAGTACCGCAGCCGGTTGGCGTCGAACCGCGATACATCACCAGCCTCGGTTGCCGATACTGATTGCCCATATCGTTAAAAATCGCGCCCCAGGTATCTTCCGTATCCGCCAGAACCACTTTCGTGAATGTCGCGGCTTCGTCATCCTGCGGGCTGATGGAGCGTTGGTTGGTGGTCTGCTGCTGAGAGAGCGGTTCGCCGGTCAACATACCGGTTAAATCTACGCCGTAATAGCCCGCCACCAGAATAATAATCAGCAGCACAATGCCGCCTTTCCCGCTGGGAAGACGAAAACCCCCGCCCCCGCCCATTGACGAACCAGATTGACCACGGCGATCTTCAACATTGTCGCTTTCGCGACGTCCTTGCCAACGCATAACTACCTCTATCTTCTTCTATAAATTACTCCTACGATCGTAGGCGGTTATGAACGGGATTACCACTGGAAATATGTCGGAGGGCATGTCCCCGGCCTCACGTTATCTGACCGGAATACGGAGAGTTATTGTCGACCTGATGAGCATAACGTCATCAGTGACATGCCGGATGGCGACGTAAACGGTGCATCCGGCATGGAGAGCGAGGCCTGTCAGCCCGGCAGAGAGGAAGGCTTAATCCAGTTTGACACCTAAACGGTGCGCCACTTCTTCGTAGGCTTCAATCAGACCGCCAAGGCTCTGGCGGAAGCGGTCTTTATCCATTTTATCCATGGTCTTTTTATCCCACAGGCGGCTGCCGTCCGGAGAGAATTCGTCACCCAGCACCACTTCACCTTTGAACAGACCAAACTCCAGCTTGAAGTCCACCAGGATCAGGCCTGCGTCGTCGAACAGCTTTTTCAGCACATCGTTAGCTTTATAGGTCAGTTCCCGCATCCGGGCCAGGTTCTCTTTGCTCACCCAGCCAAAGGTTTCGCAGTAGGATTCGTTGACCATTGGGTCATGCATGGCGTCGTTTTTCAGGAACAGGTCGAACAACGGCGGATTCAGTTCAATACCTTCTTCAATCCCTAAGCGTTTTACCAGAGAACCGGCAGCGCGGTTACGCACCACGCACTCCACCGGCACCATATCCAGCTTTTTAACCAGACATTCGGTATCGGACAGCAGCGCTTCCATCTGGGTCGGGATACCCGCTTCCGCCAGCTTGCTCATAATGAAATGGTTGAACTTGTTGTTCACCATGCCTTTACGATCAAACTGCTCAATGCGAGCGCCATCCCCTGCTGACGTATCGTTACGGAATTCGAGTATCAACAGATCCGGATTTTCGGTGCTGTATACCGTTTTCGCTTTACCACGATACAACTCAGCTTGCTTTTTCATCTTTCACCACTCCAGTGATATTAAGCCCAAAAAATACATTCCCGCCTGTACACAACATCATTCAAAGCGCATTGAGGCGGCAACTGAGCGAATCCCCGGTCATTAACATAAGCAAGTGACTGGGGTGAACGAAGGCAACCAACAACGACGCAATTTGAAGGATGATGCGCATACGCACACGTTTGCGTCACTATACATTAAAAAGGGCCGGATTGCTCCAGCCCTGTTTATTACTTACTGAATGCCGCCTGGAATACGGCGACCAGCGCATCATTTTGCGACTGCGTCAACGTATGCCCTTTCGGATCGATAAACTGCAGACTGCTGCGGTTATCGAGATCCCCGACCTGCAGTTTATAATCGCCGGATACCAGCTGCGGGTCGCGAGCCCCCAGATCGGTCCAGCCGCTGTCAGATAGCGGTTTGTAAGTCACAGAAAGACTGCCCTGAGAACGAGAGCTGTCGGTTACCTTCATCCCCACTTTTCCCAGCGCGCCCGGCAGACGTTGCCAAACCAGGTTAAACGGCGCACGCACCACCAGCATCGGCAGGCCGGTGTCATCAGCCGCGCTCTGCACGTCGAAAGTCGCTCCGGCATTTTTCTGCGCGGCGTTCTGTGCGTTGGTGGCGTTCAGATCCAGCCCCTCGGAAATGACGTTCAGCATCGCGGTGCTGTAGCGCTGCAGCGACGCCGGATCGGCAACGGGTTTACCCGCTTGCTCCAGGTTCACCAGCTTCACGATCACTGCCTGCTGATAGCCCTGCTGCTTCACTGAGATTTGATAGCGACCACGGTACTGCTGATCTTCATCAAGGCGATTCCAGTCGACCCAGTCGGTATTCAGCGTCTGGCTGGCATCATCACGCTTAGCAATAGTGTAGTTTTTCGCCTGCACGATGCTTGCCACCTGTGCCCACAACGAACCGCTGCGGCCATTTTCCACCATCAGCGTCGCGGTATCCCCCTTAAACTGGGTGCTCGCGCCGCTGAGCAGGGCCAGAGGCTGAGCAGGCGGACGGATGTCCAGCGCTTTACCTGTGTTACCGGTGCTGGTCGCAACCGGAATGTTATAATCACCCACCTGAACCGGCAGGATCATGCCTGCTGGCGCATGAAGTTCACTGAGCGGCGTTGCCTGCAAATAGGCCTCATCGCCGCTCACCTGGCGCTTATAGCGCGAATCAGAACTACAGGCCGCGAGGAGTAGAACCAGCGAAACACCCGCAACCTTCGCCAGGCGCGACTTCTGTACTGAGTAAGCCATCAAATCTCCCTAAACTTTACAGCAAACCGGCATGCTTCAACGCGGCGGTGACAGCCTTAATACCATTTTCGGTAATTGGTGTCATCGGCAGACGTAGCGTATCGGTCGCCACAAGACCCAATGCCTTACAGGCCCATTTGGCCGGGATAGGATTGGGTTCGACAAATAATTTGGTATGCAACGGCATCAGACGCTGGTTAATCGCACGCGCTTCAGCAAATTGACCCGCCAGCGCCAGTCGGCACATTTCGGCCATTTCACGCGCCGCAACGTTTGCCGTTACGGAAATCACGCCATGACCACCAAGCTGCATAAAGTCCATTCCGGTCGCGTCATCGCCGCTCAACAGAATAAAGTCATCTGAAACCAGCTCTTTGATCTGATGAACACGCGTTAAGTTCCCCGTTGCTTCCTTAATACCGATAATATTTTTGATTTCCGCCAGACGGCCAACGGTTTCCGGTAACATATCGCACCCCGTACGGGACGGCACATTATACAGAATTTGCGGCAAATCAGTATGTTCGGCAATCGCTTTAAAATGCTGGAACACCCCTTCCTGAGTCGGGCGGTTGTAATAAGGCGTTACCGTCAGACAACCTACCACACCGCTATCGTTAAAGCGTTTAGTCAGACTAATCGCCTCGGCGGTGGCATTCGCACCGGTACCGGCAATCACCGGAATACGCCCGTCAGCCAGTTCCAGCGTCTGCATCACCACATCACCATGCTCTTCATGGCTTAGGGTTGCGGACTCTCCGGTAGTCCCTACCGAAACGATCGCCGAGGTTCCATTGGCGACATGGTAATCAATCAGTTTTTTCAGGCTTGATCGGCAGACATTGCCGTTTTCATCCATCGGCGTGACAAGCGCTACAATACTTCCCGTAAACATGGGCCATCCTCAGAGCAGAAGTGGGATAAGATATTCAATGTTACGTTTGGTGCTGTAATAAAAGCAAGAGACCCGATGCCATCAGGGATGTTGTATGCCGGTTTTTTTTATGCTTTCCTAACGTTACCTCACCTTTTTAAAGGAAGAACAGGTTTGACCGCCTCATTACAACACTATCTGGTTATTACCGCATTGGGCGCAGACCGCCCGGGCATCGTGAATACAATCACTCGCCACGTCAGCAGTTGCGGCTGTAATATCGAAGACAGCCGGTTGGCTATGCTTGGCGACGAGTTTACGTTTATCATGCTGCTTTCCGGCTCGTGGAATGCGATTAACCTGATTGAATCCACTCTGCCGCTGAAAGGCGCCGAGCTGGAACTGCTTATCGTGATGAAGCGTACAACCGCAAGACCGCCTCAGGCGATGCAGAATACCGTCTGGATTCAGGTTGAGGTGCCGGATTCACCGCATATTATTGAGCGATTTACCGCCCTGTGTGATAAATGGAAAATGAATATTGCCGAACTGGTTTCCCGCACCCAATCGGGCGCAAACGACGATTCCGTTCAGCTTTTTATCCAAATCACCGCCCATAGTCCAACAACGCAAAATGCGTCAAATATCGAACAAGCATTTAAAGCACTATGTACAGAACTGAAGGCACAAGGCAGTATTAATATCGTTAATTATTCACAGCATGATGAACAGGATGGAGTTTGAGTAATGAACCCACTGAAAGCCGGTGATATTGCACCGAAATTTAGCTTACCGGACCAGGACGGCGAGGAAGTAAATTTGACCGACTTCCAGGGACAGCGTGTTCTGGTTTATTTTTACCCGAAAGCCATGACCCCGGGCTGCACCGTACAGGCGTGCGGTTTGCGCGATAACATGGACGACCTGAAAAAAGCAGGCGTTGAAGTACTGGGCATCAGTACGGATAAACCAGAAAAACTCTCCCGTTTCGCCGAAAAAGAGCTGCTGAACTTCACTTTGCTCTCTGATGAAAATCATCAGGTATGCGAACAGTTTGGTATCTGGGGTGAAAAAACGTTTATGGGGAAAACCTACGACGGCATTCACCGCATCAGCTTCCTCATTGATGCCGATGGCAAAATCGAGCATGTATTTGATGATTTCAAAACCAGTAATCACCACGAAGTGGTGTTGAACTGGCTGAAAGAAAACGCCTGACGCTGAGAAAAATGCAAGACCCGGGTCGTTACCCAACCACCCGGCGTCTTTTTTAGCGCATATTTTTCAGCTTCTCAGCTACTTCCCGTCTTCGATAACAGGGCCATCCGGCCAGGCATGCATTACCGCTTTGATTAACGTCGCCAGCGGAATCGCGAAGAACACGCCCCAGAATCCCCACAAACCGCCGAAGATAATCACCGACAGAATAATGACCAGCGGATGCAGATTAACCGCTTCTGAGAACAATACCGGAACCAGCAGGTTGCCATCCAGCCCCTGAATAATCAGGTACACCATGAACAGGCTCCAGAACTCGGTGCCCGCGCCAAACTGAAACAGCGCCACGCCAATCACCGGAATGGTGACCACAAACGCGCCAATGTAAGGGATCAATACCGAAAAACCGACCAGCACTGCCAACAATAGCGAATAATTGAGCCCAAAAAGGATAAAGCCAACCCATGTCGCCACGCCGACGACAATCATTTCCAGCACCTTACCGCGTATATAGTTGGTAATTTGCTGGTTCATCTCTTCCCATACCTGCCCGGCCAGACCGCGATTACGCGGCAGAACACGGCGCACGGCATTCAGCATCTGCGCTTTATCTTTCAGCAGGAAGAACACCATCAGCGGGACCAGTACCAGATAGACCGCCAGCGTCAGCAGCCCGACCAGTGAAGCCAGGGAGTATTTCACCACCGAATCGCCGACGGTTAACATCCGGCTGCGCATATTTTCCGCCATCGCGTCGATAATTCCGGCATCCATTAAGGCGGGATAACGACGCGGCACGGTGGCGGCAAAGTCAGAAAGTTTGTTCAGCATGCCAGGCATATCGCGAATCAGATAAATACCCTGTTGCCAGGCAACCGGCATCACCACGAAAGCCATCAGGAGCAAAATACCAACAAACAGAATCAGAACAACTGACGTGGCCCAGGTCCGTGAAAAACCGATGCGCTCCAGTCTGATGGTCGGCCATTCCAGCAAATAAGCCAGTACGATAGACACTAAGAGCGGCGCCAGCAGGCCGCTAAAGAAAAACATAATGCCAAACCCGGCCAACAAAATGACCAGCAGCGCTATTGCCTCCGGATCGCTGAACCGGCGACGATACCACTGCATTAACATCTGAAGCATAAAACCCTTCCCTGAAGAGCGAAGCTGTAACAATCTCAGGAATTGTATCGAAATGTCACAAAAAAGACTTCGCTTTTTATGGGTAAAACGACAAACATTAATGACCGGGTGAATATCATATTTTCAATGCGGTTCACCCCAGCTAAACTCGCTGGAGTTGCGGTCAGGGAACATTACGCCGCACAATCGGTCAAACTGGCACATCCACATTACAGGACAGGGGTTATGTTCAGGCAGTTGAAGAAAACGCTGGTGGCAGCCGTCATCGCGTCGTTGACGCTGGGGTCGATATTACCTGCTTTTGCCGATACCGCAGATACGTTGCCAGACATGGGCACCACCGCAGGAAGCACGCTCTCCATCGGTCAGGAAATGCAGATGGGAGATTACTATGTTCGTCAGCTGCGCGGCAGCGCGCCGTTAATCAACGACCCTCTTCTGGTGCAATATATTAATGGCTTAGGCATGCGGCTGGTCTCGCACGCCAATTCAGTGCGTACGCCATTCCACTTTTATCTGATTAATAATGACGAAATTAACGCCTTTGCTTTCTTCGGCGGCAACGTTGTGCTGCACTCGGCGCTCTTCCGTTACGTGGATAACGAAAGCGAGCTGGCATCCGTCATGGCGCACGAAATTTCACACGTCACCCAACGCCACCTTGCCCGCGCAATGGAAGATCAGAAGCGTAATGCCCCACTGACCTGGGTCGGCGCGCTGGGGTCTATTCTGCTGGCGATGGCCAGCCCGCAGGCCGGGATGGCGGCGCTCACCGGCACGCTTGCCGGTACTCAGCAGGGGATGATCAGCTTTACCCGACAAAACGAAGAAGAGGCGGACCGTATTGGTATTCAGGTGCTTCAGCGTTCAGGGTTCGATCCTCAGGCCATGCCGGCATTTATGGAAAAACTGCTTGACCAATCACGTTATTCGACCCGTCTGCCGGAAATGTTGCTGACTCACCCATTGCCGGAAAGCCGCCTCGCTGACGCCCGCAACCGGGCGAATCAGATGCGCCCGGTTGTCGTGCAATCTTCCGCAAACTTCTATCTGGCAAAGGCCAGAACCCTCGGGATGTACGCTTCCGGAGACAATAAGCTCAATAATGATCTACTGAGCAGTTGGGAAAAAGGCAATATCCGCGAACAACACGCCGCCCGATACGGACGCGCCCTGCTGGCAATGGGCAGCGATAATTACGATCTGGCGCGCAAAACGCTGCAACCGCTGTTAAACGCCGATCCGCAAAACGCCTGGTATCTCGATCTGGCAACCGATATCGACCTCGGGCAAAAGAGAGCAACTGATGCGATCAGGCGCCTGAAAAATGCCCGTGAACTTCGTACCGATCCGGTTCTACAGATAAACCTTGCCAACGCGTTACTGGAAGGCGGGCAACCGGCGGAAGCCGCAACTATTCTTAACCGCTACACCTTTAATAATAAAGAGGACGTCAACGGTTGGGATTTACTGGCCCAGGCGGAAGCCAAACTCGGCAATCGCGATCAGGAACTGGCGGCGCGTGCAGAAAGCATGGCGCTGGTCGGGCGACTCGATCAGGCTATCTCATTACTTAGCCGCGCCAGTTCGCAAGTGAAATTAGGCAGCTTGCAACAAGCGCGCTACGACGCGCGCATCGATCAGTTGCGACAGTTGCAGGAACGCTTCAAACCGTACCAGAAAATGTAAGGAGATCTCGTGTCCGAGACGGTCAAAATCTATCATAATCCCCGCTGCTCCAAGAGCCGCGACACCCTGAGCCTGCTGAAGGCCAACGGTATCGACCCCGAAGTGGTGCTTTATCTGGAGACGCCACCGGATGCCGCAACGCTGCGCCAGTTGCTGAAGATGCTGGGAATGGCCAGCGCACGCGAATTAATGCGCCAGAAAGAAGATCTGTATAAATCACTGGAGCTGGCAAATCCGCAGCTCAGCGAAGAAGCGCTGATCCAGGCGATGATCGATAATCCGAAGTTGATCGAACGGCCTGTCGTCGTCAGCCGCGGCAAAGCGCGTATCGGTCGCCCACCGGAGCAAGTGCTGGAAATCATTGGCTAACGCGCTTTCACGGCGGCGGATTAGAACGTCGCCGTGCAGTTAAAGCTTCAGGATCTCTTTCACAAATGGAATCGTCAGTTTGCGCTGGGCGGTAATCGAGGCGCGATCGAGCTGATCGAGCGTCATAAACAACGAACGCATTTCGCGATCCAGTCGCTTAAGCAGGAAACGGCAGACGTCCTCCGGCATTTCGAAACCGCGCAGTCTGGCGCGCAGTTGCAGTGCCTGGAGCTTATCCTCATCCGACAGGGGTTGCAGTTTGTAGATTTGCCCCCAGTCGAGACGCGAGGCCAGATCCGGCAGCCCCAGCTTAAGCTGGCGAGGCGGCCGATCGCCGGTAATCAGCAGCCGGGTTTTCCCTGATTCAAGAATGCGGTTATAGAGGTCGAAGATAGCCATTTCCCACAGTTCATCACCGGCCACACATTCAATGTTGTCGATGCAAACCAGCGATAGCTGCTCCATTCCGTCCAGCACTTCCGGCACAAACCACGTCCGTTTATCCAGAGGAACATAGCCCACTGCATCGCCACGCTGGGAGAGTTCCGCGCAGGCGGCGTGTAATAAATGACTGCGCCCCGCCCCTTCGCGCGACCAGATATAGATATATCCGCTATGTTCCTGCCGCAGCACGTTCTGGAGGGCAGCAAGAAGAGAAGGGTTATCACCCGGCCAGAAACTTGCGAAAGTTTCATCATCGGGAAGATACAGTGGCAAAGAGAGCTGTGCCGGTGCGTTCAGATGGACCTCAACATAGGCTTGCAGAAAAACGCGAAGAGTTTAGCACAGAAATACGCAAGGAGAGAACCGGGCAGGCTCACCGCCCGGTATAAGGATCACGGTTTTGCGTCTTCACTGTCCGCGGCATCGAGGACAACCTCTTCCGGGCGCAAAACGCCGATCAGCCTGAAGATCAGGCTCAGACAGATACCGACAATGGTCGCCAGTGCCATACCTTTCAGTTCGGCGGCGCCAATATGCACTTTCTCGCCACTGACACCGATAATCAGGATAACGGAGGTGAGGATCAGATTCTGCGCCTTATTGTAATCCACTTTGGATTCAATCAGCACGCGAATACCTGATGCGCCAATCACACCATACAGCAGCAGGGAGACGCCGCCCATGACCGGTAGCGGAATAATCTGGATCGCTGCGGCCAGTTTCCCGACGCAGGAGAGCAAAATGGCGATGATCGCCGCCCCACCGATAACCCAGGTGCTGTATACACGGGTAATCGCCATGACGCCGATATTCTCGCCGTATGTAGTATTCGGCGTTGAACCAAAGAAGCCGGAGATCACCGTAGACAGACCGTTGGCAAACATCGAGCGATGTAAACCCGGATCGCGGATAAGATCTTTTTTGACGATATTGGCCGTCACCACCAGGTGGCCAACGTGCTCGGCGATCACCACCAGCGCGGCAGGTAAAATGGTGAAAATCGCAAACCATTCAAAACGTGGCGTGTAGAAGGTCGGTAGCGCAAACCAGTGCGCCTCAGCGATAGGCGTGGTATCGACTACCCCCATGACAAAAGAGAGCGCGTAGCCGACCAGTACGCCGATTAAAATCGGGATAATCGCCAGAAAGCCACGGAACAGCACCGAACCGAAGACCGTCACGGCCAGCGTCACCAGTGAAATAATGATGGTCTTGCTATCCGGCGATTGCCCTTCGGCAGGCAACAGACCGGCCATATTTGCCGCGACGCCCGCCAGTTCCAGGCCGATAACCGCGACAATTGCCCCCATCGCAGCCGGAGGAAACATCACGTCCAGCCAGCCGGTACCGGCTTTTTTCACCACAAAGGAGACAATACAAAACAGTACGCCGCACATGATAAAGCCGCCGAGAGCGACTTCGTAGCCCAGCGGCAGCAGAAGCAGAACCGGAGAAATAAACGCAAAGCTCGATCCAAGATAAGCCGGGATTTTACCTTTGCAGATGAAAAGGTATAACAGTGTACCAATGCCGTTAAACAGCAGTACCGTGGCCGGATTTATATGAAACAGAACGGGCACCAGTACCGTTGCGCCAAACATGGCGAACAGATGTTGCAAACTAAGCGGGATTGTCTGTAAAAGTGGTGGTCTTTCACTCACCCCGATAGCACGGCGCGTCATAGCATTTTCCTCTGAGAGTCGTTTGTTAGTTGCTGTGTGTTTTATTCAAAAAAAAGCCGACTATCAAAGTCGGCTTTTTTTACTTCATCATTTACTTGGTACCAAAGATCTTATCACCGGCATCGCCGAGCCCCGGAATAATGTATCCGTGCTCGTTCAGGCCCTGATCAATCGACGCGGTGTAGAGTTCCACATCCGGATGAGCTTTCTCCAGCGCGGCAATGCCTTCCGGCGCAGCCACCAGAACCAGCACCTTAATGCTGTTACAGCCTGCTTTCTTCAGCAGGTCAATGGTGGCGATCATTGAGCCGCCAGTTGCCAGCATAGGGTCAACCACCAGCGCCATGCGTTCGTCGATATTGGACACCAGCTTCTGGAAATAGGGCACCGGCTCAAGGGTTTCTTCATTACGGTAGATACCCACGACGCTGATGCGCGCGCTTGGGACGTGCTCAAGCACGCCGTCCATCATGCCCAGACCTGCGCGCAGAATCGGCACCACAGTAATTTTTTTGCCTTTGATCTGCTCAATGTCTACCGGGCCGTTCCAGCCTTCAATGGTGACTTTTTCCGTCTCCAGATCGGCGGTCGCTTCATAAGTCAGTAAGCTGCCCACTTCTGAGGCGAGTTCACGGAAGCGTTTGGTGCTGATGTCGTGCTCACGCATCAGCCCCAGCTTGTGTTTGACGAGTGGGTGTTTCACTTCCACAATCTTCATTCTCTTTCTCCTCTGAAGGGCAACCACAAAAAAAATCGCGGGATTATACCGCTTTTTCCCTTTTGCGCCATAGCCGATATGTTTGACCCCGATCAAGCAAAATGCTTTACGCTGCCTGAGGCAGTATAAACGAAATAAAAAAAGCCCCGCCAAAAGCGGCAATGCCGTTCACTTAAGCAAACCATTGGTGTTGCCTTTTGTTTTATTTGCCTGTGGCAATCGCATTATCGGTGGTTTAAACGAAAATCTGATTCGATTGATTCACTTACTGAGCTGATACGGGCTGAATGAAATATAAAGGATATAACTTTTTTTATGATTTTCAGCCTCTGAAAAGCCCCTGACGAATAACGGACTCACCGCATGGGGGTTGGGCGCATCAAGGAAAGCCTCGCGAGAACGCAGGCGCGCATCCATGACTGGCCGCCAGGACGGTGGCCAGAGGGCGGGTCGAGACAGGACAAAATTGCCGGGAGCAATTTTGAACAGCGCTTGCGCTGGCCCTGGAAGGGCGAGTCCCGCCCGGTCCGCCAGATGAAGCCGGAGTGGAGCGAACCGCGCAGCGGCAGGTTTTCAGCGCCATGCCGGGGGTGCAGGGGGACGGGCGAAACGTCCCCCTGCCCGTTCACACGCTGTGGATATAACAAATATCCACGAATTTATAGTGAACGGAACAGGCCACTAAGCCAAAATGGGTGAAAATGAAAAATGCGTCATGTTCGCCAGAACCACCGATTAACGGAACCGCTCAGCCAGCCATAAATACAACTGACAGCCCTTAACTGACCAGCATTGCGCCAAAAGCGGGGCCGTATAAGGCTTTGCGACGATTTACAACCTCTCGCCGTTGCTGGCGATAACCTGCTGATACCAGGCAAACGATTTCTTGCGGCTACGCGCCAGCGTACCGTTGCCCTCATTGTCTTTATCGACATAGATAAAACCGTAGCGTTTTTTCATCTCGCCAGTACCGGCGGAGACCAGGTCGATGCAGCCCCACGGGGTATATCCCATCAGCTCTACGCCATCTTCAACAACCGCCTTTTTCATCTCAGCGATATGCGCGGCGAGATAGTCAATACGATACTGGTCATCCACCGAACCATCCGCTTCACGCACATCAATGGCGCCGAAGCCATTCTCAACAATAAACAGCGGCAGTTGATAGTGATCCCAGAACCAGTTCAGAGAGTAACGCAGGCCGACAGGATCAATCTGCCAGCCCCAGTCTGACTTCTGTACATACGGGTTAGAAACCAGGCTGGTGGTTTCATCATAATCCAGTTGCGGATTGTCATCGGTCGCTTTGGTGGCGAACGACATATAGTAGCTAAAGCCGATATAGTCGACGCAGCCCTCGGTCAGCGCCACGCGGTCCTCTTCGCTCATATCCAGCGCAAAACCGCGACGCGCAAAGTAGTTCAGCAGATGTTGCGGGTATTTGCCGCGCACGTGAACATCGGTGAACCAGTAGCGACGATGCATGGCGTTCATCGCCATCATCATGTCGTCTGGCGCGCAGCTCAGCGGGTAAATCGGACACATGGCGATCATGCAGCCAATCTGCAGTGACGGGTTAATCTCGCGAGCCGCTTTGACCGCCAGCGCGCTGGCGACCAGCTCATAGTGCGCCGCCTGGTACATCACCGGCTCACGATCTTCTCCCGGCAGAAACTTCAGTCCCGAGTTGGTGAACGGCGCAAAATCTTCATGGAAATTAGCCTGGTTGTTGATCTCATTAAAGGTCATCCAGTACTTCACTTTATGCTGATAACGGGTAAACACAACCCGCGCAAAACGAACAAAGAAATCAATCAGTTGACGATTACGCCAGCCGCCGTATTCCGTCACCAGATGGTACGGCATTTCAAAGTGGGAGAGCGTAATCACCGGCTCAATGCCGTGCTTCAGACACTCATCGAACAGATCATCATAAAACTGTAGCCCGGCTTCGTTGGGCTCCAGCTCATCTCCTCGCGGGAATATACGCGTCCAGGCAATAGACGTCCGAAAGCATTTAAAGCCCATTTCGGCAAACAGCTGAATGTCATCTTTATAACGATGATAAAAATCAATTGCCTGATGATTGGGGTAATTTTTCCCGGGCAACACGCCATCGGTGATTTCGCGGGGCACACCGTGCGCGCCCGCGGTCATGACATCGGCGACGCTAACGCCTTTCCCCCCCTCTTTCCATCCGCCTTCCAACTGATGCGCGGCAACCGCCCCGCCCCACAGAAAACCTTGTTTAAATCCAGACATGCTCTCTCCCTATGCGCAGCGGCCGCTATGCGCCTCTGCTGCTGATTAAAAGGGTAACTGACATCCGCCTGAGCGCCTCATTACGCCATTTTTAACGCCGTATCGCTGATATCGCATTCGCGGTTTATCTGCGTCATACGGCATGCGACAAAAACAGAAACCGGTTTCAGTGGCATAATGATCATTCGTGTACACCGTAGCAAGCGGAAGAATGTACCCGGTTTCATTTTCGTGAACAGTATCAAATTTGTACACTTAGCCGTCGTTTTGTATTGACTGCAAAGCAGGCTCGCAAACGTTTGCTTTCCCTGTTAGAATTGCGCCGTTTTTTATTGCTACCGCAAACGCGTGGAGACTTCGCAGTGACCGATAAAACCTCTCTCAGCTATAAAGATGCCGGCGTGGATATTGATGCAGGCAACGCTCTCGTCGACCGTATTAAGGGCGTGGTGAAGAAAACCCGTCGCCCGGAAGTGATGGGTGGACTGGGCGGATTCGGCGCACTGTGCGCGCTGCCGCAGAAGTATCGCGAGCCGGTACTGGTTTCCGGCACCGATGGCGTTGGCACCAAGCTGCGTCTGGCGATGGACCTGAAGCGTCACGACACTATCGGTATCGACCTGGTCGCCATGTGCGTGAACGATCTCGTGGTTCAGGGCGCAGAGCCGCTGTTCTTCCTTGATTACTACGCGACCGGAAAACTGGATGTCGATACCGCAGCCAGCGTGATCAACGGCATTGCCGAAGGTTGCCTGCAATCAGGTTGCGCGCTGGTGGGCGGTGAAACGGCGGAGATGCCGGGCATGTACCATGGCGAAGACTACGACGTAGCAGGTTTCTGCGTTGGGGTAGTAGAAAAAGCGGAAATTATCGACGGCAGCAAAGTGGCCGATGGCGATGTTCTCGTCGCACTGGCCTCCAGTGGCCCGCACTCCAACGGCTACTCTCTGGTGCGCAAAATTATCGAAGTCAGCGGCGTTGACCCGCAAACTACCGATCTCAACGGCAAGCCTCTGGCCGATCACCTGCTGGCACCGACCCGTATTTATGTGAAACCGGTACTCGACCTGATTGCCAACGTTGACGTGCACGCCATCGCCCATCTGACCGGCGGCGGCTTCTGGGAAAATATCCCGCGCGTTCTGCCGGACAACACTCAGGCGGTTATCGATGAGTCCTCCTGGCAGTGGCCGGCGGTGTTCAAGTGGCTGCAAACGGCCGGAAACGTCAGCAACCATGAGATGTATCGTACCTTTAACTGCGGCGTTGGCATGGTTATCGCTCTCCCGGCGGAAGCGGCCGATAACGCAATCGCTTTCCTGAACGACAAAGGTGAAAACGCGTGGAAAATAGGTTATATCAAAACCTCAGATTCCGAACAGCGTGTGGTTATTGAATGAAAAACATCGTGGTGCTGATTTCCGGTAACGGCAGTAATCTGCAGGCCATTATTGACGCCTGCGCCCGGAAAAAAATCAACGGCACCCTGCGTGCAGTCTTCAGCAACAAAGCCGAAGCCTTCGGCCTGGAGCGCGCTCGCGCGGCGAATATTCCGGCTCATGCGCTCTCTCCCGGCCAGTTTGCCAGTCGTGAAGCCTTCGATCGTGAACTGATGCACGAAATTGATGCTTACGCGCCGGATCTGGTGGTGCTGGCCGGCTATATGCGTATTCTGAGCCCGGCATTTGTCGCGCACTATCAGGGGCGTTTGCTGAACATCCATCCTTCCCTGCTGCCGAAATATCCGGGGCTGCACACCCATCGTCAGGCGCTGGAAAACGGTGATGAGGAGCACGGGACATCGGTGCATTTCGTGACTGATGAGCTGGACGGAGGCCCGGTGGTGCTGCAGGCGAAAGTGCCGGTCTTTGCTGAGGATACCGAAGACGAGATTACCGCCCGTGTACAGGCTCAGGAACACGACATCTATCCGCTGGTCATCAGTTGGTTTGTCGATGGTCGCCTTCGCGCGGTAGGGAATGAAGCCTGGCTTGATAAGGTCAAACTGCCACCGCAAGGCTACGCCGCTGACGAGTAACCCACCGCCCTGCGCTTTATCCACGCGGGGCTTTTTTTTGATTAAAATCGCTTAACAATCAATCATATTGAAGAGTATTGTTCTTCTTACTGTCATATTATTGTGACACAGTGGATCGCTATGCGGAAAATTTCGTCATAATAGTCTACGTCCTGTGAGTTAAACGGAGTGTGAGTTGTAATGGGCCAGGAAAAGCTATACATCGAAAAAGAACTCAGCTGGTTGTCCTTTAACGAGCGTGTACTTCAGGAAGCGGCGGACAAAAGCAATCCGCTGATCGAGCGCATGCGCTTTTTAGGCATTTACTCCAACAATCTCGATGAATTTTATAAAGTCCGTTTTGCCGAGCTGAAGCGGCGCATCATCATTAGTGAAGAACAAGGTATTACCGCCCACTCTCGCCACCTGCTGGGTAAAATTCAGACGCGCGTATTGAAGGCCGATCAGGAGTTTGACAGTTTATATAACGAGCTGTTACTGGAAATGGCGCGTAACCAGATTTTCCTGATTAACGAGCGTCAGCTTTCGGTTAATCAGCAGTCATGGCTGCGTAACTACTTCAAGGTCTACCTTCGCCAGCATATCTCGCCAATCCTGATCAACCACGAAACGGATCTGGTACAGTTTCTGAAGGATGATTACACCTATCTGGCCGTTGAGATCATCCGCGGAGAAACGATCAATTACGCGCTGCTGGAGATTCCGTCAGACAAGGTACCCCGTTTTGTGAACCTTCCGCCGGAAGCGCCACGTCGCCGTAAGCCAATGATTCTTTTAGATAATATTCTGCGCTATTGCCTCGATGATATCTTTAAGGGCTTCTTTGATTACGACACGCTCAACGCCTACTCAATGAAAATGACGCGTGATGCCGAATACGACCTGGTGCACGAGATGGAATCGAGCCTGATGGAGCTGATGTCCTCCAGTCTGAAACAGCGTCTGACCGCCGAACCGGTGCGCTTCGTCTATCAGCGCGATATGCCTGACGCGATGGTCGAAATGCTGCGCGATAAGCTCTCTATCTCCAACTACGACTCGATGCTGCCGGGCGGACGCTACCACAACTTTAAAGATTTTATTAGTTTCCCGAATGT
This sequence comes from Klebsiella sp. KE9456, assembly GCF_043832615.1. Classification (NCBI taxonomy): domain Bacteria; kingdom Pseudomonadati; phylum Pseudomonadota; class Gammaproteobacteria; order Enterobacterales; family Enterobacteriaceae; genus Klebsiella; species Klebsiella sp. KE9456. Next base: position 35,066 of record NZ_JBDYQK010000008.1, on the reverse strand, counting down.
TGGCAAAGCCAACCTGGTTAACAAACCGATGCCGCGCCTGCGCCATCTGTGGTTCGATAAGTTCCGTAACGGCTTTGATGCGATTCGCGAACGCGATGTGCTGCTCTACTATCCGTACCACACCTTCGAGCACGTGCTGGAACTGCTGCGTCAGGCCTCTTTCGACCCGAGCGTGCTGGCTATCAAAATCAACATCTATCGTGTCGCTAAAGATTCGCGAATTATTGATTCGATGATCCACGCCGCCCACAACGGTAAAAAAGTAACCGTAGTTGTGGAACTGCAGGCGCGTTTTGATGAAGAAGCCAACATTCACTGGGCCAAACGTCTGACCGAAGCCGGCGTGCACGTTATCTTCTCCGCGCCAGGGTTGAAGATCCACGCCAAGCTGTTTCTCGTTTCCCGTAAAGAAGGGGATGAAGTCGTCCGTTATGCGCATATCGGTACCGGCAACTTCAACGAAAAAACCGCCCGTCTCTACACCGACTATTCATTGCTCACCGCCGATGCGCGGATCACCAATGAAGTTCGTCGGGTGTTTAACTTTATCGAAAACCCCTATCGCCCGGTAAGCTTCGACTATTTGCTGGTATCACCGCAAAACTCGCGCCGACTGCTGTATGAAATGATCGACCGTGAAATCGCTAACGCGCAGAATAGCCGGCCATCAGGCATTACGCTGAAGCTGAACAACCTGGTTGATAAGGGGCTGGTGGATCGTCTGTACGCGGCCTCAAGTTCCGGCGTCCCGGTGAACCTGTTGATTCGCGGCATGTGCTCGCTGATCCCCGGTCTGGAAGGCATCAGTGACAATATTCGCGTGATCAGCATCGTTGACCGCTTCCTTGAGCATGACCGGATCTATAGCTTCGAAAACGGCGGCGATAAGCAGGTCTGGTTATCGTCCGCGGACTGGATGACGCGCAATATCGACTATCGTATCGAAGTCGCCACGCCGCTGCTGGATCCCCGACTCAAACAGCGCGTGCTGGATATTTTAGATATTCTGTTCAGCGATACGGTAAAAGCGCGCTATCTTGATAAAGAACTGAGTAATCGCTACGTGCCGCGCGGCAACCGCCGTAAAGTTCGCGCACAGATGGCGATATACGACTACCTCAAATCACTTGAACAGCCCGATTAACCTATGCCAATAAACGAAAATGCCCCCCGGCCACAAGAGTTTGCTGCGGTCGACCTCGGTTCGAACAGTTTTCATATGGTGATCGCCCGTGTCGTCGACGGAGCAATGCAGATCATCGGTCGTCTGAAGCAGCGTGTACACCTGGCTGACGGTCTGGATGAAAATTCTCTCCTCAGCGAAGAGGCCATCAAACGCGGGCTGAACTGTCTGTCGCTGTTTGCCGAGCGCTTGCAGGGGTTCGATCCCTCAAGCGTCTGCATTGTCGGCACTCATACGCTACGCCAGGCAACCAACGCGGCGGAATTTCTCAAGCGCGCCGAGCAGGTCATCCCCTATCCGATTGAAATTATCCCCGGCAACGAAGAAGCGCGTCTGATTTTTATGGGCGTGGAGCATACGCAACCGGAGCGAGGCCGTAAGCTGGTTATTGATATCGGCGGCGGTTCTACCGAACTGGTCATCGGCGAAGATTTTGAACCCCGTCTGGTGGAAAGCCGCCGGATGGGCTGCGTGAGCTTCTCCCAGGTTTATTTTCCTGGCGGCGTTATCAGTAAAGCAAATTTCCAGCGCGCACGCCTGTCAGCCGTGCAAAAGCTGGAAACGCTGGCCTGGCAGTTCCGTATTCAGGGCTGGAACGTCGCCCTCGGCGCATCCGGCACCATCAAAGCCGCGCATGAAGTGCTGGTGGCGATGGGCGAGAAAGATGGCGTTATTACCCCGGAACGCCTCGAAATGCTGGTCGATGAGCTATTGAAATACAAAAATTACGACTCGCTGAACCTGCCGGGCTTATCGGAAGATCGTAAGGCCGTGTTTGCTCCCGGCCTGGCAATTCTCTGCGGCGTATTCGACGCGCTGGCGATTAAAGAGCTGCGTTTGTCCGATGGCGCGCTGCGCGAAGGCGTGCTGTACGAGATGGAGGGCCGGTTCCGTCATCAGGACATTCGTAGCCGCACCGCACAAAGTCTGGCCAACCAGTACAATATCGATCGTGAGCAGGCGCGGCGGGTACTGGAGACAACCACCCATATGTTTGAGCAGTGGCAGGAGCAAAATCCTAAGCTGGCTAATCCGCATCTGGAGGCGCTGCTGAAATGGGCAACCATGCTACATGAAGTCGGCTTAAATATTAATCACAGCGGAATGCATCGCCACTCGGCTTATATCCTGCAAAACAGTGATCTGCCGGGCTTTAATCAGGAACAGCAAATGCTGATGGCGACGCTGGTCCGCTACCATCGGAAAGCCATTAAGCTGGATGATTTGCCGCGTTTTACGCTGTTTAAGAAAAAGCAGTTTTTGCCTTTAATTCAGCTTCTGCGCCTTGGCGTCCTGCTGAATAACCAGCGTCAGGCGACGACAACGCCGCCGACCCTCACGCTAAAAACCGAAGCCAACCACTGGACGCTGGTGTTCCCCCATGACTGGTTCAGCCAGAATGCGCTGGTACTGCTCGATCTGGAGAAAGAGCAGGAATACTGGCAAGGCGTTCCGGACTGGTTGCTGAAGATCAGCGAAGAAAAACCTGACCCAGAGGGTTAAGTCATCCCCGATGGGCCGCCCCCGGCCCATCGCTATCAGCAGGCATCACCAGCTTCTCAAGCGGGACAGGCTTGCCAATATCATCACCCTGCATATAGTCAATCCCCAGCGAAATTACCGCCTGACGAATTTCTGGCGTGTCGACATAATCAGCCACCACCTGCATATTGTGCATTCGCGCAACAAGGCAAATGGATGCGACGGTCTGATAGATAAGACTACTGCTCAGTAGATTACGAATAAAACCACCGTCAATTTTCACCAGATCCGCATTGATCATTTTCAGTTGCGCGTCGCTGGAATAACCGTGGCCAAACTCATCCATCACTACGCGACAGCCCATCTCCTGCAAGTACGCCTGCGTATTCCGCGCCCGTTCCGGGCTGCCCCGAAAATGGTTTTCAGTCAGTGCAAAAATAAGCTGCCAGGGCTCAATATCGTAGCGGATCAGCAGCATTTTCACCTGCCGATGAAAGTGGCTATTGTTCACGGAAAAAGGCGAAACATTCATGATCAGGCGTATTCCCGGCAGAGTATTACGCTGCCTGTCCATAAATGCCAGAGTACGCTCCAGAACCCAGCTATCAATACGCGCTGAGAGACCCAATTCCTCTGCTACCGGCAAAAAAGTCTCCGGCATAATGATCTCATCATTGTCATTCCGCACCCTGAGCAGGACTTCATGATAACTGTCGCCGCGGATACCAACTATCGGCTGGGCCATCAGCAGAAATCGATCCTGTTCCAGCGCTTTCATCAGTTGATTCATCATTGTGATTTTATTTTTTAGCTGCTGCTGCAAATTGATCGCGCCACTGCGCTGTAAATTTTCCGGCTCCCCGGTAGCCAGCGAGAGATCGGTCACGCTGTTGAGTTCACCAAGCAGCAAATGCAGACGGCTCACCGGAGAGTTGACGCTGCAATAGCTCACTCCCACTGGTGGTTGTAATGGCATATCATTCCAGACAAAGCGAAACGTTTGAATCCGCTCATATAACAAGGGGATTCGTTGATGATGACCTTCGCTGTTGAGGCGGATCGCCAGCCCATGCCCGGTCATTTGATAGATATCTTCCCCCGGCTGTAATAACTTGCTGAGCACCCCGGCCAGTTGCTGTTTGTACTGAACGGGCAGCAGAATGCCGTAGTGATGCCCCAGTATTTCCAGCCCCGGAATACGTAAAAGGCACAGTACCGACCGGGGTGTGTAATTGAGTTCGCGGCTCAATGCGCGCAAATTAGGCAAGTTAATCGTCCGATCCAGTAAAGCCATCCGCCGCCTGTGCGAGCAAATTGTTCGTTGTCGCGTCGCCAGCATCGACATATAAATAATAATAAAAGAGAACACCAGATAGCTGGAAGAAGTTATAGCCAATTGGTTATTATAAGTCAGAGATAACGGCAGGTATTGATAATGAAAGTGAATAAGAACAATGAGAACTGGCAACCAAATTAACGAAATAACGTAACAGCCGAAGCGTATTGCCCCCCATAGTATGACCAGCATAAGCCATGACAACGTATAATATGTATTAAGAATAGTACTCGCACGACTTAACGGCATTAATAGTAGAATGAATAACATGCATAGCGCCGCAGCCCATAAAAAGATCTCCGGGAACGTTACTTTCGGATCACTTTGCAACCTGATTTGAGAAATAACCCCGCGGATATACGGTGGATGCCGGATGATACGAATTAAAAAATAACACAATATTCCCCCGGTTAAACACCCCACCATCAAAGCCTGAAACGTGATGAGCGAATGCAAACTTAAAGGGTTTATCTCCATCAGGTGCATCGCCTGCGGCTGAATACCAAGACACTCAGCGAGTTGCCAGAGAATAAGAAAGATACCAGATGGCATAAACACCTGCCAGAAAAGCCGCTGAGGCATTGCTCCTGGGTGACAAAGTGAAATTTGCTGCCTGCGTGGCACAAAAATATGGTATCCGCCCCGGCATAAAACTGCCGGAATAAGAAAATGGAAAATGACGCAAATGGAATTTTCCAGCGTCATACCGTGCGTAATGGAAAGTAACAAACCGAGAATAATGCCTGGCAACGAAGCCCAGCCAAAAAACATCATCAGGCTGAGTACCATTGCCAAGGGTAAATAGTAAAGATAGACGTCTCTCCCCTCCAGCAATACGGTGGTATTGGCCCATCTTGACATGGGGAGCAGAACAACGGGTAAGACGAACGGCAGCGCCCACCATTTATCACGATATTGCCTGTAAAGTTTAATTATCTTCATTGATGTTATACGGATATCCCTAAATCCCACCTCAAAATAGTCGGGTGGGCATCTAACCAGCCATCATAATCATACCAGGGTTAACAACGCGGAACTGGCTGGTGATTTTAGTTATCAACGACGACAGACGATTGATATAAATCAATAAATCGCCTGGCCTATATTGATAACGCCCTGTTTTTTAGCATCTGCTCGCTATAAGCAGAAAATATGTCAATACAACAATTCTCTTATATAACATTTGGTAATATATTGAACAGCGGATTTTTGCCTTCTCATCAATTGACCCTTCCGCTTTCCTGTGCCTTAATACGCACATCGCCCATTCGCCGGGTATACTTGAAGGAACCTTTTGTGAGTCAGGCACCCAGTATGCGTAAACGACATCGATTTAACCGTCGCATGACCCGTATCGTACTGCTTATCAGCTTTATCTTCTTCTTTGGACGCTTTGTCTACTCTTCTATCGGTGCCTGGTATCATCATCAGGACAAAAAGCAATCACAGCAATCAACCATCACCGTTGAACCTTCCGATCCAGCAAAAGCACCCGCGCAAAAATAAACGGGCAGCTGTCCTGATGCCGCATCACGTCTGGCGGCAATGATGCCATTGATTCCTCGCGATACCGGGCAGAAGACTGTAAACCGTCAATACAGTACAACCAGAATGGTACTCCGAAGATACGGTTACAAACTGACAGCTGGACCATAAAATCGGGCTGGATGATGGATGATGGATGATGGATGACAAAGTGTCCGACCGTGAGGGTGACATTATCGAACACCAGGCGGCAATTGTTGACTATGCCGCCTCCGGACAGAGAGCATTACGTTTTTTTGACTGAATACAGTGGTGCGATTCCTTGCCTTTTATTTTCTCCGGCATGGTCACATTTATCCCGACGGTGTGCATTAAAGTCTGGAACGATGGAATTGATAGCTAATTTTAATCTGAAATCTGCCGATATCTGAAATAAAATATCTCTCAACTTCAACTGACAGACCTTTTGAAATCGATGACCATGGATAACATGCTAACCTTTGCCGTTGCTGCCTTCTGTTCGCTTTTATTGACCAATGGAATTGCTGCATTTCTAACGATCATCAAGGCCACGAACGAAGAGAAATATGAGAAAATTCAGGTAGGTAATATGAATATGACCATGCGTCGTTATATGGCAGGAGAAGGCGTAGGCTATACTCTGACATCAGCAGTAACCATTATGGCGTGGTTATCTTTTATTACCGGTTAATCAATACATTAGAAATAACTCAGCTCATCCCAGAGCTTCATCCTGACAGACACCATGAACAGCGTTATAATTCGTGCCTGAACAATTTGTTCTGCAACTCGAATATCTGGCGCATAACTATTATTGACTGATAAATATCCTGTTTGGTCATTTTCCGCTTATCCCCATGCTCATTGAAAATACTTGATTTTCAACGGCAGAGGATCATATTACCTGCCATAAAAGATTTCATCATTGGCCAACAAAAAGCGAAACTTGAGCATCTCCATGCCATTACCCGCGACAGCTGTGTTCGCAGCTGGATTTAAAACTATTCTTCTGGCCCCTGAAGACCAGGCGTAAAAAACCCTCTGCAAAACAGAGGGTTTCATTCAGCCATTAAAATCAGTCATAGAAAATTGAGGGAAATCATTCCCACTCGATTATAAATTAGATAGAACAATCATTATAAATCAGTATGTTTAAGAGCATTTTATTTACAGCACCATGAAAAATGCCATGTTCAAATCAGAGAAATGAAGTGCACACCCGCATCATCTGCTGACAACATGGCCATCTTCCAGACCGTTTCCCCCTGCCGCATCTCACAAAACAATTGCCCTGTGTCTGGATGGTCGTGGAGTTTATGGCAGCGCAGTGAGGCGGGACTAGAGCACCGGGCCAGGCAAAGAAAGCAGCCAATAGCCTTCCATGGCATTGCCTCTTCAGATCTAATCCGGAAAATCGGTCGAGACACTGACCGCCTTCCATTCTTCGAACTCGACACGGCGCTCATGATCGGCCTGTTCAATCACGCGCACTGCATCGCTGCCCAATACCAGGCGCAACGGCGGGGTTTCGGCTGCCACAGCCTGGAGGATCGCCGAGGCCCCCCTTCGCGGGTCCCCGGGCTGTCTCCCATTGTATTCTCGCTGCATCCGTGCGGCGGAACCCACCACCGCGTCATAGTCAAGTTGGCCTGGGTCCAACGTGGTCGATGTGCCGGCGAAATCAGTCCTGAAACCGCCCGGCTCGACGATCGTGACGTGTACACCGATCAGCCGCATTTCACGAGCCAGAGATTCGGAAAAGCCTTCTACTCCCCACTTCGCGGCAGAATAGGCCGCCCGGCCCGGCGCACCAATCCGACCGCCCACCGAAGAGAACTGCACAAGATAGCCGCTGCGCCGTTCCCGCATATGCGGAATCACCGCCTTGGTCATCATAATCGTGCCGAACAGATTAGTCTCGATCTGCTGGCGGAATGCAGCCAGGGGGGTGTCTTCGACAGAGCCGATGTCGCCGTAACCGGCGTTATTGACCAGCACGTCGATCTTGCCAAACGTGTCGATTGCGTGATCGACGGCGCGGTATGCCGCCGATTCATCCGTCACGTCTAGCGCTATGGCCAGCACGCGACTCGCATCAAATTTTTCCAACAAGGGCGCCAGATCCGCTGGATTCCTTGCCGTCGCCACAACGTTGTCTCCGGAGTCCAGGATCACTTCGCACAGGGCACGGCCAAAACCGCGCGAACTTCCAGTCACCATCCAGGTTTTCATAATTGATTTCCTTCCTTGAAAGTATCTGCCAGCGTGATGCCAGACATCTGTTCGCACAGCGCAAGTAGCCGCTCCTGCAAAGCGACATCGCGCGCCTGTGGATTCGGAGCCATGAGTTTGAGGTGATAGAAGTATTGCCCAGAGACATCCGCCCCCACATCCTCTCCCGCCGCAAGCCAGGCTTGGGTCAGGTGCGCCTGATCCATGTCATCTGGCGCTCCCGGTCCGCCCATCCTGGTCGGCACCCAGCCCGGCTCCAGCGCGTTCGAATACACGTTAGGCCAGCGTCGTGCGACCGCAAAGGCCAGCATCGCGTTATGCAGCTTGCTCTCGGCATAGGCATCTGCGCCATTCCAACGGCGCTGCTGCCACAGGATGTCGTCCAGATTGGCATCCGCATGGTGGTGCATGCCCGAACTGAGGTAGACCAGCCGTTGTGGTTGTTCGATCAAGGCCGTCAGGATGTAGGCCGACAAGGTGTTAATTGCAAAGACGTGCGGCAGCCCGTCTCGGGTAAGGCGATGGCCTTCCCGGTAGCCCACTGCGGCATTATGGATTACCGCGTCAAAGCGCCCTAATGCGTTGACTTGTGTGGCAAGATCTTTGGCGCCAGCGATGCTGCCCACATCACCCACGACGACGGCTTCTGCTCGCGGTAGCGCTCTCTGCGCGTCATGTGCGCGTTCGGCATTCCGCGCATGCAGCACGACCTGATGACCTTGTTGGATCAGCAATTTGGCAGCCATCAGCCCCAGGCCGGTAGAAGAACCGGAGATGAAGATTCGGGACATACTTTTTCTCCTGGAAAGTAAGTCGGCAGACAATATTCTGCCGGCTATCGAAATGAATTAATCTTGCGGTGCCCGGGATACTGCGGCGAGTGCCGCACCCAATAAGGCACACACAGCACCAAACAGATAAACTGACGCATAGCCGAACTGCCCGGCGATAGCGCCAGCTACAGGACCAGAGATTCCATAGGCGATATCGAGAAAGGCAACGAATGCCCCCATCGCGCTGCCGCGGTTCGCGGGAGGCACGCGCTTGAGCGCTTCGACGCCCAGCGCCGGGAATACCAGCGCGCAGCCCAGGCCAGTTACCAGGGCTCCGGCCAGTGCCATCCCCTCGCTCGGCGCAAACCAGAGCATGGCCTGGCCAATTGCTTCAACGATGAGTGACCACAGCGCGACCCGGTAGCCACCTATGCGATCGGGCAGATCGCCCAGGACAACGCGCACGAAGATGAAACCAATGCCGAAGGCGGTCATCACCAGTCCCGCATTGCCCCAGTGGCGCGCCGCAAAGTACAACGAGGCGAATGCAGTGAGACCGGACAGACCTACACCCTGCAACATCAATCCCAGTCCTTCGCGCCAGATACGGCCAACCACGCGGTAGAACGGCAGGCGCACGCCGCTGGGAGACAAGTAAGAAGTCGTGCCCCAGGCAATGCAAGCAGCCACAAGCGGCGATGTGATACAGGCGATCATCGCCGCTGCCAAACCATAACTCTGATATAGCACCATGCCTACTGGCGCACCGATCGACAACGCAGCGAACATCGCGATGCCAGTCCAGGACATCGACATGCCGGCGCGTTGTGGTCCCACTGATGCGATTGACCAGGACACACAACCGGTGACGAACTGGCTTTCCCCCAGACCAGCGGCCAGACGCCCGATCACAACCAGGGCCAGACTTACCGCTGGTGACAGGCCGGGCATTGCCGCCACCAGATAAAGCAGGCCGGACAGTGCCGAAATGCCCGCCCCCTGTAATGCAGACTGTTTGCCCCCTTGTTGATCGGTTACCCGGCCGGCATACCCACGGGTCAGTACCGTTGCCAGAAACTGGATGCCGATGATGAGACCTACAACAAAATTGCTGTAACCGAGATGACCGTGAACAAAAAGCGGTATGACGGGGAGAGGTAAACCGACAGCCAGATATCCACAGAACAGTGCAGCAATAACGCCCGGTGCCGGGCGGGGCAGGTGCACGGGCGAGGCCTGTGAGTTGACAGGTGTTGACATGGGAATCTCCTGGTATTTACGGAAGTAAAGCGGCCGCTTCACAACCTGGTTTATGCAGTAGTACCGAACAGGTCAGCGCGATAACCGCTGGCTTTGATCAGGTAGTCACGAGAAGCGGTGACATCCGCGCTAAGCCTGGCCAAATCCACATCAAGCAGTTTGCCCGCGCGCTTGCGCAACTGACCCGCCACCATCACCGTGTCCACGTCGGCACGCTCGACCGCCTGCACAATGGTGCCGATGGCATTGGTCACAGGGAAAACGGCTACACTATTGGTGCGCACCATGATGATGTCCGCCTGTTTTCCGGGGGTCAGTGTACCGATCTGGTCTTCCAGGCCAGCGGCACGAGCACCGTTCACGGTAGCGGCCTGGAGCACCGCTTCAACCGAAATTGGCGCAGGCGCGTCGGCTTCGCCGCGGAAGCGGCGATAACGCATGGCGGAACGCTGCTGGCCAAAGAGGGCATGCATCTCGCCAAACATGTCGCTGCCGAAAGCCGTATCCAGGTCGATGCCCAGTGCCGGGGTTAAACCGTGGTCCACGGCTTGCTGATAGGCAAAGGTCTCGTCATCGAAGCCGAAAAGCGCATCTGAGCGCGGATTGACCGTGATGTTGACACCGGCATCCGCCAGCAGCTTCCAGGTCTCCTGCGGCACGCGCGTGCAGTGATTGAAGATGTTGTGGGTGCCCAGCACACCAGGTTTGGCAAACTCGGGGCCCAGGCTGGCCAGGTCGCCAATGAACTCAGTCAGGATGCGCATGTCCAGTTCGCGCGCCACTTTCCACCAGTCCAGGTTGAGCTGGCCGAACAGACCAACCTGCACACGACTATCCGTTGTGTTCCAGTTCTGGGCCAGGCGCTGCAGGTCACCGGGAAGATGAGCTGAAGAGGCTTGTTTGTCCATCGCCGCCCCCACCATGTGCAATGCACGGATACCACTGTCTTGCAGTGCATCGAGGGCCGCGTCAGTGTGTTCCGGGCTGCGTGAACTATGACAAGCGTCGATGATGGTCGTGATGCCCGCATCCAGGGAGGCCGCGGCCGTAAGCTTAGTGCTCAGGTACATGTCCAGGGGGCGGTAGTGCGCGCCCAGTTGTTCGGCGACGACATCAATGTAAGCGAACAAGTCATCCACGTTTGGCAGCATGCGGCGCATCACGCCGAGCCACATGTGATGGTGGGCATCGACCAGGCCTGGCATGACAATATGGCCAGCGGCATCGATGATCTGCGCGTCATCAGCCTGTAAAGCAGGGCCAACTGCGGCGATGCGTCCATCCTGGACAAGCACATCGCCCACGGCGAGATTGGGAACGTTGGCATCCAGCGTCAGGATGGTGCCGCCTTTAAAAAGAGTGCGCTGCGTAGTCATGGAATACTCCTTAGTGGTTGAGTGCTCATGTTGTTACGAGGCCCGAACTGTGTTGGTTGCCACAAAGGAATCCGGGGTGCGTAACGTCATGGTGCACACAATAGGTTGCATACGACTTTTGATAAAGGTAGGTTTAATCAAATTATCTTTGCAAAAATTCAAAGGTTGAGGCGTGATGAGTTTCGATGGACGATTGCTTTCAGGCATGAGTGTGTTAGCCGCAGTGGTTGAGGCTGGTAGCTTCAGCCGTGCAGGTGAAATCCTGGGGTTGTCGGCATCTGGCGTGAGCAGGTCGATAGACAGGCTGGAGGAAAGACTTGGTGTGCGTCTGCTAAATCGCACAACGCGCACCCTGCATCTAACGAGCGAGGGCAAAAACCTGTATGAACGAGCGGTACCGCACCTGGAAGGTATTGAGGTAGCAGCCAGCTATGTATCCGGTGCCGCGATCGCCGTGCGGGGAGTATTGCGGGTCAGCGTGAATCCAATTTTTGCACGCTATGTCCTGGCTCCGAAACTGTCGCTATTACGTGAACGTCATCCAAATCTTGAGCTTATGGTCGTGCAGCAGCCTGACGTCGGAGATTTAGTGGCAGAGGGTATTGATGTCGCAGTGCGCTTCGGGCCGCAGCCATCATCAACCATGACCTCAAGATTGTTGCTCAAGACACGGGTACTGACAGTAGCGTCTCCGGAGTATCTGGCGCAACATGGTCGACCTGAGCGACCAGAAAAACTCGCCGAACACGAGTGCATCCAATATATAGACCCACGCGATGGAAAGCCGTTTTCATGGGAGTTCCGCCGCGGCCGGGAAGTTCTGCCAGTGGAAACTCACGGGCATCTGACCACGACCGATGCGGATCTCATGATTCAGGCCTGCGTAAGCGGCGCAGGCATTGCCCAGGCACTTGCACTCAATGTCGCACAACTGATAGCCACCGGGGCATTAGTCGAACTGTTTCCGGAGTGGCCAGGCGAGACTTATCCGCTGTATGTCACTCGCCCATCACGTCGCCTGGCACCCGCAGCTGTTGAAGCTTTTCTGGACTTTTGTACTGAGATTTGCGCCGATCATGTTGCCAACGGGGGTAACTAACCGAGAACAGGCTGGCATTAGCCCCCCGTCTGCTCCGCGCGTTTGAACACACTTATAGCCCAGTCAATGAACGCACGTACGCGTGGGGACAACTGACGACCTTTGGAAAAGACCAATGACACCGGTATGGAACGTGGCGGTGTGGCCTCAAGGATCTCCACCAGATGGCCAGTGCGCAGGTCGTTCTCAACGTGGAAACGCGGCACCTGAGCTAGCCCAAGACCAAGCCGGATGGCAGAAAGATAGCTTTCGGTGCCGGTAACCGTCAGGACACTGGGGAGCGACAACGTACGCGTGTCCTTGCCTTCCTGAAACTCCAAAAGAGTAACCTGGCCCGACGTGAGCGAACGCAGACCGACCATCCGGTGGTTGGCCAGGTTGTCGATACTGGCTGGAACTCCATACCGTTCCAGATAGCCGGGAGCCGCACAAGTCAGCCGTTGCAGAGTCGTTACCTGGCGTGCGATCAATTCGCTATCACGCAGGTGCCCATAGCGCAATACGCAATCCACACCTTCCTCCACGAGATCTACCCACCGATCGCTCTCGCTCATCGACAACGAGATCCCCGGATGCCGAGCTAAGAATTCGGGTAGGTGTGGCAGCAGAAAATGGCGGGCAAGGGTACCTTGTACTTCGATGCGCACCAAGCCTCTGGCTTGTACACCACGAAATGCTCCCTCAGCATCTTCCACATCGTCAAGGATACGGCGGCAGCGCTGGTGAAACGCTTCACCTTCCAGGGTTGGTCGCACGACACGCGTGGTTCGTTGTAACAGGCGCACGCCCAAGCGGCTTTCTAGCTCCGCAATCACCTTCGTAGCGGTCGAGCGCGGAATCTGCATATCATTAGCCGCCAGGGTGAAGCTGCGACGCTCTACTATGCGGATAAACAGACTCATGGCGTCAAATCGATCCATGCAGGCGACCTTTTGTTCGTTTTTTGGAAACAGTGCAGTTCATTTTAATTCGATTATCGACTTAAAAGAAACTGCCATAGTTACTCCAGGCCGCAATTCCCGCGGTGCTAACGAAAGGAGAAACAGCAATGAAGACTCAACAGAAAGTGGCCATCGTAACGGGGGCCTCACGCGGCATCGGTGCCGCTATCGCCGAACGACTGGCCAATGACGGCTTCACCGTCGCCATCAATTTCGCAGGCAACGCAGCGGAGGCCGAACAGCTCGTCCGCAAAATCGAGACGTCTGGTGGGCAGGCGATCACCGCACAAGCTGACGTAAGCGATCCTGCTGCTGTCGCCCGACTGTTCGATGCTGCGGAGGCGGCATTTGGCGGGGTGGATGTACTGGTGAACAATGCCGGCATCATGAAGCTGGCCCCGCTGGCCGAAAGCGACGACGCACTATTCGATAGCCAGGTAGCCATCAACCTCAAGGGCACATTCAATACGTTGCGCCTGGCCGCACGCCGACTGCGCGATGGTGGCCGCATAGTGAACCTGTCCACTAGTGTCGTGGGGCTAAAGCTGGAGAACTATAGTGTCTACGCCGCCACCAAAGCCGCGGTCGAAACCATGACAGCAATCCTCTCCAGGGAACTCCGCGGGCGTTCGATCACTGTCAACGCGGTCGCCCCTGGTCCTACAGCCACAAATCTGTTTTTGAATGGCAAGTCAGCAGAACTGATTGCGCACATGTCGAAAATGAACCCGCTGGAGCGGCTGGGTACGCCGGCTGACATCGCCAACACAGTGGCGTTTCTCGCTGGTCCGGATGGCGGCTGGATCAATGGCCAGGTACTGCGTGCCAACGGCGGTATGATCTGACCCGACCACTTCATCCTCCTTATATCCCCTTTCCTCTCTTACCAAAAAAGGAAAAACATCATGAATAGCATCATTCTCGTGACTGGCGCATCCAGCGGTTTCGGTCGGTTGGCTGCGGAAGCCCTTGCCGAAGCGGGCCATACTGTCTACGCTTCCATGCGTGCCACCACCACCCGTAATGCAACAGCCGTCGCAGAGATGGAGCAGTACTCCAAAGAACATGGGGTGGATTTGCGTACCGTGGAACTGGACGTGCAATCCCAGGAGTCCGCCGATGCTGCTATCGCAACGATCCTCGACGACGCTGGAAAGATCGACGTGGTGGTACACAACGCTGGTCACATGGTATTTGGTCCGGCGGAAGCCTTTACGGCCGAGCAGTACGCACACCAGTACGACGTGAACGTGCTGGGCACGCAGCGCGTGAACCGCGCTGTGCTGCCGCACCTGCGCCGCAACCGCTCCGGCTTGCTGGTTTGGGTTTCGAGCAGCAGCGTAGCAGGCGGTACGCCTCCATATCTGGCCCCTTACTTCGGTGCCAAGGCTGCTATGGACGCGATCGCCGTCCAGTACGCCAGGGAGCTGGTCCGTTGGGGCATCGAAACCTCGATCATCGTTCCGGGTGCATTCACCAGCGGCACCAATCACTTTGCCCACGCTGGGTATCCTGACGATACTGCGCGCGCGGCCGAGTATGATACAAACGGTCCTTACGCCGGATTCGGAGCACAGGTGCAACGCGCATTCGCGGACATCGTCCCCTTCGATGCAGATGCGAGTCTGGTGGCCGACGCGATAACCAGAGTCGTAAACGCACCATTTGGCAAACGACCATTCCGCGTGCATGTTGATCCGACTCAGGACGGTGCTGACGTCAGCTTTGCCGTGCTGGACCGGGTACGTGCCGAAATGCTGCAGCGGGTTGGCCTGTCTGATCTGCTGCCTCCCCACGTCGCCTGAATCAATGCAATGACGCGGGCCATAAACTAGCCCGCGTTTTCCATCACCGCTATCCAATTGATGAGACGCGCTGTCACCTAATCTCCAAACAGCCCACCGCAGCGAAGTATTGCGGCAACTGACTACCCGTCCTCCCGCCTTAAGGAAGGATGATTGACCTTCTCAACCCTGTGCTCGAGAAAGCGTGACCAGAAGTAGGGCTTACATAGTTTGCCATACGTAACAGGCGGAAGGTCCGGTTAGACAGACGTTTACGCGCAAGAAGTGCGGCTCAAATGTAGTATCGGTGATTTTTCCATGGAAAGCTTCCTGCCAGCCATCGAAAACAACACTGATGATGTGGATCATATAGTGTTAATATTTAATTTTTCTATTTAAATAAACAACCTATAAAACACATACTCCCACTCAATTATAAATTATATAAAAAACTTATAAAACAGCAAGTTACCAACCGCCCTGTTTACTGAACCATGAAAAATACCACGTTCAAATCAGCGAAATAAAGCGCGCCCTGTATCGGCGTCATCCGACCTCGCGCAACCTTCCGAGGCTGTGGCCATCTGCCGCAACAGAATGGCTAGCTCAGCAGGGTTGCCTTCGCGGCAGACTTCAGCAAGCAGCTCCGCTGCATACGTCGGATGGGCGCGGAAGTGCTCGGCCATCGCCACGTCATGCGGTCTATCTTTCATTCCGTGTATCCTTTTCGATACGTTAGCAAATAGCCCACATCAGCTCAGACTAAATCGTAACTCAATCGTTGGTCCGCGACTGTCGACGCATGTTCTCTACGGCAGCAATCAAATCAACGTCGGCCTTTGGCTTATCCCAGCGCGTCCAGAACGGAATAGTTGCGCTACGAGGTTCATGCTTGGGCTTAGACATTTTAATCCGTGTGGGTAGCAATGTTGCATCTCCCACAACGACAGCTTCACCTACGTCCAGCGTCGGCAGCACCTCCATCAACCCCTCCAAGCTCTCGGGCAAAAGTTGCTTAACCACAGATTGGTCTGTCTTATTAGCGAGACGCAAACTTATAATGTTGCTACATTGACTCAAAATGGTTGTACTCACATCAGAAGGCCTCTGGCTAACCACCATTAAACCAACACCGTATTTACGTCCCTCCTTCGCGATGCGCTCGTAGTTCTCCAAAGCCCGCTTTTCTAATGGTCCAGTAGAGGCTGCACTGCTGGGAAGGTACAAGTGTGCCTCATCACAAACGATCACTACTGGATGACGTCCATCACCATCTTTACCCGGATCGCTCCAGAACTGAATTTGATAGATCAACCTCCCAACCAAACCTACTACAACAGGTAAAATATCTGAGGGAACTTCTGAAAAGTCGATAATTTTGATACCTGAGTTTACGCCATCTGCAACATTTCCCGTACCGAGTAACTTACTCGCTAGTTCGTGCAATGCTTCATAAGTTTCGTATTCCTTGGGAGATTGATACATGAAGGCATAACGTCGATCATTCATTTTTGTCCTCAACCGAATGAGGAATCGAGAGAGTTTGCCGTTCAATGGACCTTTTTCAGTCTTAGGCTGCCCCTTCTTCGCCCCAGTGACGTATTCTTCCCCAGTTGGAATAACTTCTTCATTTTTCTTATCAAGGGATTCAACCAAGTCATCTAATTTGTAAGGTACTGGCGTATCGACTGTAAAACCTTCAAGTAATTCATGTTTGCCAAGCGCCGCTATGGCAGCACGCTTCATCTCTACCACGGAATCCATAAGGGCCAGAGCCTGATTAGGTGCATTATCTCCCGAACGATCAACAAATACCGATTGCATCTCATCATAGGTCAGCAACCAGAACGGCAGAAAAATTGCACCATCCCCCTTCGCCTTAATATCGCTAATGCCCGCGATACGATAATGGGAAGCGAACTTCATACTGGAATATTCGCCATGTAAGTCAAGAACAACAATATTGGCGTGAGCTAGCTGCGCAGACTGTTCAAGTATGGAAGCAACAGTGAAAGATTTCCCTGAACCGGTGCTACCCAATAACGCCGCATGACGTTGAAAAAGTTTATCACCGTCAATATAAGCACTAGCTTTGCCATCTAAAGTATAAGTACCCACTTTGAGCGGCGCGACTGCATCAGCTTTAGATGACGCGCTTAATATGCCCATAAAATCTTCGAGTGACTTTTCCTCAATAGGGAACACTGACCTATTAATCTCTGGCAATATAAATACTGCACGCGTAAATACATCCTTTCGCAGGCCATCACGAGAACGATAAGTTCCTACCAAACTTATAGAAATTCCATTTTCTTCTTGCGGCACTGCTGACAAATCAATTGTTTCATCTACTTCTGGAAACGAAGGCAACTCTACTGGATGTCGCCAAACTCTTTCGATAATTCCAATTAACCATTCATCTCCTACAGATTGAATAGCTACTAATCTTCCAACTCGTGCTTTCTGTAAACGCTGGCCGTCAGTCACTCGCACAGTTATTCTTGAGGTTTCAACACTGCGAACTTCGCCCAAGGATTGCTCTTCTGAAAAATTAAAAATACTCATCGCGCTCTCACTCCAGAAATTTTTTGAGGAAATCGTCAAGTTGCCAAAGAGGCTCGGACACTCTGAACTGCTCACCATTCCAATGACAAATAGCTCCATCACCATCCTTAAACAAAGCGATCACGTGAGGATGTTCACCGAGCAACCGATCAATGCTGGAGGTTGAATCACGAGTAACTATGATTGCAGGCATTCCAGCCGCCAAACGGTGTTTGATAACGCCTTGTAAATGATCATCGTTGAACCCGAAACCTATACACAGGAGAGCTTGAGCCTCCGCAAGTACCTGATTCATCTCAGTACGCATTGCGTCAAATAGGGTGTTGACTAATGCGTCTTGGTACTTCGAAGGGCCCGGCACAACAATAGCTCGCTCAGCAACAGATACGTCATTTAGTACTTCAATTGGTCCATCTTTTGTTGTCAACCAACTGATAGAACCGTGCGGTTTGTATAATCGCACCGTTTTACATAGACGGTGATCGACCTGCTGTTGGCGCTTCTCGGCTACTAACACTCGGCTGTATTGAGTTTGAAAAAGCGGATGAGGTCGCGGCCTACGCCGTCGAAACCCCATAAATCCAGTGTCTAACGGCAACTCTGCCAGGTCGCAAAAGAGCTCTAGCAGGGTATCGTAATTTGTCGTGATGACATGAATGCTTTCCGCATTCTGAGGAGATCCTAAAAATAGACGCTTCAGAAGGCGTGAGGGGGCATGGTGGTCCGCTATTTTTTCGACAAGAATTTGCGCCTCTGCCGCTATTGCTTTATCAAGAATTAGCTTCGCTGTTTCCCCACGGATTGCCGACAAAATCTCATCCCACCCCGCCATTCCAAGTGGAATATTATTTAAGCCTGTCTCCAAATTCTCCTTTATCGCATTAATTGATTGGGTCCAAGCATTCCGTGCCGAATCCGTCGCGAGTGCGCCATAAACGTTATTAGCCAGATGCTCAGCCAACGCCCCCATCCCTGGCAGGCCATAACCACATGAGAACCCCGACCCAATAAGTAAAACAGGTGTTTTGCGGAAAACCCCTTGTATATTTGCAAAAAAATCCTCTGGTAGCTCGACTGCCGTCATACCCACCTACTTCAACAGCCCTCGAAGTGCGGAGGCACTTCGAGCAGCGAAGGTTAATTACAGAAAATCCTTATCCGCAATCATCACGAAGCTATAAGCGTCGTGCATCTGCAACAGCAAGAATCTGAACGGACAGAATCCCCCCAACAAATTGTCATTACTGCATATTCATCATACACGCAGCAACTAATAAAAAAAGACAGCTTATTGCACATAGGTAAATTGAAAATGGGCCATACCAACAACTGTGAGAAATGACTCCTTTCGGTGCCTTGGCTCCTTTGTCGCGGCAGCGACCGTCAGCCTCGCAGAGCAAGATGCCGTCGAGCCGCAGGCGAGTAAGGGGCGGTGTTGGAGGCCCTAGCTGCGTAGCAGCGTAGGCCTACAACACACATCTTGCCGTACTGCTTCATGCGATTCTATGCGACTAGAGCAGAATCGCCAGTAAAATATGGCGTAATCGCGTACATTCGCGCTAATTCGCATACATTCGCGTAGCATCGCATTAATCAATTCTTCTAATCGCATAGAATCGCGTACATTCGCATAAAAACGCGTTTCCGAATGAGTTCATGAGCATCAAGGACGGACTGACACCCAAATGAGGGGGCTTTGAGAGACCATCAACTAGACCAGCCAAATCTAAGTCTTGTAAATTGCTCGACTCGGGTGAGAACATAGCCTCCGTTTACGCGCTTTTTTCGAAACTCGATCATCAAGAAACAACGGAGTAATCATGGCACGAAAAACCCTCGCAGAGCGCCGTTCTGATGCCCTTTCGGAGCTTGAAATGGCGAAAGCCAGATTGGCAAAACTCGACAATGAGGCAGCAGAAAGAATCGGAAGAATTGCAATAAAGTCAGGATTGGTTAATCTTGAGCTGACGGACGATCAAGTCCGGGAAGAATTCGACAAAATAGTGGAAAGGATCAGCAAGGGGAATTGATCATGAAGACAGCTCACCGCATCAGCGCATTGGCCAATCAACTCAACGAACTGCAAGCCTGCCTCGGTCGAGCCAGTGGGCGGCCTAGCAAGAGCGTTATGGAAGCCCAGCGCATAGCGGCCGAGCTGGCTTCTTTACTCGAAGATTGGCACCTTGAAACGCTACACATCCCTGAACCGGAGCGTGACCTCTATCGCGTACAGAATCCCTATTACACGGCCCACTGACGCCGTGCACCGCCTTATCAAAAGCTCACTTCGGTGGGCTTTTTTTTGTCCGCAAAACGTATCAAAACGGACAGCCAAGCCCCGTCCGCTCGTCAAGAAAAACGCGATCAAAATCATACTGTTGAGAAACAATCTGTGAAGATTGGCGGACAGTTTACGGACATAAATCATTGAATTTTATGCGGATACAAGATTATCCGCATATTTAAAACCGCTCCATATCGGTCAATAATCAAACCTCGGACGATGACAAAATGAGGTATTCGGTATGGAAATGGAATCGCAAAAAACGTCGACTTATGCCGCCCGAAAATTCGGTCGAGGCGCGGCGCTCGCTCTGGCAATGGCAAGCGCAGGCCTTGGTGTAAGTCTCTACATGGCACCGGCTCCGGCCTATGCCATCTACTGCTCGAACTGCTCGACGTTCTATCAGCAGATGTACGAGTACGCCGAAGCGGTCAACACGCAACTAAACACCGCGCAGCAGTTGCAGACGCAGATCCAGCAGTACGACAACATGATTAAGCAGGGCATGTCACTGCCCAGCCGCATGTTCAACACCATCACTGGCGACCTTCAGCGTGTAGTGAGCGTCTATAGCTCGGCGCAATCGCTCGGCCGTAACATTAGCAATCTAGATGAACAGTTCCGCCAACAGTTCAAGGGCTATGACAGCTATCTGAACTCGATTGGCCAAGGACAGAACAACATTCCGCAGCGCTATCGGGATTGGTCGAAATCCGGCTTCGATAACGCCCGCACGGCCTTGCAGGCCGCAGGCGTAAATACCAGCACTTTCGGCGATGAAAACGCAATGCTGGATCAGTTGGTAAACCGTTCGCAGTCGGCCGTTGGTCGGCAGCAGGCCATTCAAGCAGGGAACGAGATTGCGGCGCAGAATGTGCAGCAGCTCCAGAAGCTGCGCGATCTGGTGGCCACACAAATCACCCTGCAAGGCAACTACATGGCGCAGCAAAACGAACGACAGTCCGTTAGCGATGCCTCCGAACAGCAATTCCGCAGCCGTGAAAATACACGCGGCCCGTCTGAGGGGTTCTAACCATGATGATTTCTAAGGCGCTGATTGCCGCCCTCTGCCTCGTCTCGGCCCTTGGTGGGTCGGCAATGACGGCCGTAGTCGTCACGAACACCGCCGCGCCGGAATGCGCAGCGGTCGGCAATGGCCATCAGGATGACCAATTCCGCAGCCGCCCAAACACTCGCGGCCCGTCTGAGGGGTTCTGACTATGCGACGTTCAACCGTTTTCGCACTTGTCGGCGCGGCGCTCTTGCTATCTGCAACTAGTGCGATGGCTGCCGGGGTCGATTTGGCGCAGAGCAACACGTCTATGAACAGCCTTCTGCGGCTGATTCAGAACGCTTCAAACCAATGGGCACCGCGCCTGCATGACTACGCCTTGTGGCTCTTGGGATGCCTTGCCGTCATCCAGTTAGTTTGGACTTTTGCTCCTTTGGTCATACGCGGAGCTGAACTGGGAGACATCCTCCATGAGCTGGTGAAATTCATCCTCGTGATAGGGTTCTTCTATGCGATGCTCGAGCACGCGACCGAGTGGGGCGGGGCCATCGTCAACAGCTTCCGGCAGGCCGGGGCGCACGCGGCAGGGTTGGGTAGTGCGGAGCTGATGCCGGGGGATATGTTCTCAACTGCTGTGGACTTTTCACGGCAGGTGCTGACGGCCGGTGTGTCGATGTTTAGCCCAATCACATCGGTTGTAGTGGCCGTGTCTGCATTGATCGTTCTAATGTGCTTTACGTTCATAGCGGCTCTGGTGTTCGTGACGCTCGTAGAGGCCTACGTCATTATCAATGCCGCCGTCCTGTTCATGGGTTTCGGTGGCTCTCAATGGACACGCGAATATGCACTGGCTCCCATTCGCTATGCCGTTGCAGTAGGTGCCAAGCTGTTTGTCCTGACTCTGATTGTGGGGCTGATCATGCAGGTTTCCGCAGAATGGTCGGCAGCCTACACCAACGACGAAGCGTCGTTGATGACCTTGGTCGGCCTGTCTTTGGTGTGCGCCTACCTGACCAAAACCATCCCTGAACTGATCGGTGGCATGATTAGCGGCACGTCGATGGGTGGCGGCTCTGCAATTGGGGGCATGGCCGCAGCCGGTGCAGCCGGTGCGGCGGCCGCAATCGCTACTGTTGCAACAGCAGGGGCAGCAGCCCCGGCTGCTGGAGCACTAGGAGCCGCGGGAACTGGCGGAGGCGCTGCCAGTGCCGCGGGTGGTGGACTGGCCTCCGCATTGAACGCCAGCATGGCAGGCGGCAGTACCGCAGGAGGCATCGGTGGTGCGACGGGCGTCGGCAGTGCTGGAATTGGCGCAACCACAGGAGGGAGCAGCGGTGCGACCGCAAAGGCCGCAGGTTCTCGCGTCGGGGGTGGTGCCGCGTCAGGATCGGCGAATCCAGTGTCGGCGGCCGCTTCGCCTGCTAGCCAAGAATCAGGCAGCGGCTTGAAGCAAGCCGCCAAACAGGTCGGAAAAGCTGCGAAGGGTGGTGACGACGATATGGATCAGCAAGCCGTCGCGCAGCAACGGCAGATGACACCAAAAGAAGGGACTGGCGGCAACGGCAAGGCTGTTGCGCAGGGCGCCGAGGTGGCCACACGGGCGCTTGGCGTGCTGGGCGCTATCAGCGTACCCGGCATGGAAAGCTCCCACGGGCTTTCGCTCGGGGGCACCGGATCTCCCCCTCCAGTCCCCGGCGGTGACAGTCCAACGCCTGACGACGGCGCTGAGCCGACTGCACAAGCGGAATCCAACATTATTCGTCCGACATCGGACACCACTAGCACCGGAGACGTCGGCGCGCTCAATGTGCCCGGCATGGCTTCTAATGTTAACTCTCAATCGGAGGCGTAATCATGATGAACGATATATTTTTTGGCCTGATGATGCTCGGCGGCTTTTTTGGTCTCGGTATTGGTATGTGGGCGCTTGGCCAATGGCTGCGACGCAAAGGCTTCGGTCCGCAGCTCGATGCTCTGGATAAGCAATACACGGCACTACAGCATCGTGTGAACCGATTGGCTCTGCCTGCCGCTGCGCATTTTTACGGCGGCATGGGTATGCTTAATCGCATGCCACTGTTCGGCAGCAAGAATCAGGTAGTACTGGTAGAGCGTGTGAGAATGGCCATCCTTCAGATGGAAGAGGAAGAACGGCAGCGAGTCAGGGGCATCAATCGCTGACGCGCACAGCCAGCTCCATCACCCACAACCCCGCCTGAGTGCGGGGTTTTGTTTTCCTACCGTTGCTTCTCCGTCTATTACACACCGAAAAAACGGCCTGTATCGCCCTATGAGAAGTTTTCACACATGACAGCCACAACCCATTTCGACACTGAAAAAACGCCGCCACGGCCCATACGGGAGGAATTTTGGACGCTTTCGCAGGCCGTTAGAGGCCTTATGCCGGTTTTGGCCCTGCCCTTCCCTTTTTGGTGCCTGATGTCTTTTTGCCGGTTTCAACGGCTCGACCAGGTGCTACGACCGGTGGGTAATCCACGGAACTAACCGCATCGACGACGGCAGGCCCGCCCTACCTTTTTTGATGCCCAACGGCCGTAGGCCGACCAAGAGCAGCAAGCGATGAGCTGCGCCATCAAGGCGCGGCGCTTAGCGCGGATGTTGGAGATTCTTAGAGAATCTTGGATGGAATTTGCGAACAGCCCGCAAAGGCCCGCCGTTGCTGGGTTTTCAGAAACTGGCCGGGTGCCGTTAAACAGGGGGTTGGGTACTGTTAAACAGGGGGTTGGGTACTGTTAAACAGGGGGTGAGGTGCCATTAAACAGGGGGAGCAGCGTTACGGTCGGATGCCTTGGGTCGCCCGTTTCCCATTTGCCCTTAGCGTACTCGTCCAGCCTCCAACCCACGGCAGCAAGCTCGGCCAGCGCCTTGGGGCGGAGCGAACGCCTTTCATGAGGGAGGGGAGCTGCCGCGAAGTGGTGGGAACCCCGCAGGGGGCCACGCTTTTGGATCGTGGCGCGATTTCGCACGAATAGGAGTTCCGAACTAACGGATGGGGGCCATCGACTTATGCACAGGCAAAAGGGTTTTAAACAGTTTTATATATAGTTTTAAAAGATTTAGCGTAAAAATAAGGAGGTTTAATCTTTTAATTCAATGAATTACGCGCGACGCCGGTTCCTAATAGACGGATACCGGTTCCTAATAGACGGCGAAACGGTTCCTAATAGACGGTTTCAGGTTCCTAATAGACACTCTATCCACAGCGTGACGGGTTGTTCCCACTTTGTCCGTCAACTGTCCGTCAATCAAAATGAAAAAAGCCCGCAACGGGGCTCTTTTGCGATCTCACTCACCGTCTATTAGGAACCGCCCAGCGGTTCCGACGAGGAATTGCGGTGCCTCATGACCAGTAGAGGGCCATCCTTCCCCGCTTCTTCGCACAAGGCATATTCAGGCAGGTCATCGGCTTTGATGATCCCGCGAAGTAAGAAACAGAATTTTTTGAACGAGCCACCGCTTCCACTGCGTTCGTAAAGGGTCTTGAAAGCCCATTTAGCGCTATCCCTGCCTGCGGCACGGCGAGCCAGTCGGTAGATAAAGCGTCCTATGCCCGGCTCGATCAGAAAGTAGTCCCGGTGTACTGTAAGTACCTCCGGCCGCTTGCCCTCGGTGACTTCTCGATAAATCCACTCCGGGGCTTCAATCTCGACAGAACTTATCTTCTTGGTGTCCGTGCGTGACAGAACACGATAGCGCGCGATCAGCCCCTCGGCTTCGGTTGTCCGGAACTTGCCGCTTTCGCGCACTGTCTTGATGGTAGTGCCCCGCAACCGATCTAGCGCAGCTTCCACTCCCTTAACCTGACTACTACCGTTACCACGTCGGGCAAATCTGAGGATGTCGCTAACATGCAGCCGAAACACTCTCCCCGGCTTGCCACCCTTTCCTTCTCGATAGCGGTTCATAGCATCGGTCAAGTGAGACACCATCATCAGCACAATGTCGTAGTCCCAAACGGAGGCCATTCCGTGCGCTCCTGCGGACACTTCCACGTATCCATCCGGCAGGTCGTAGCGGATCAGTTCTCCGGCTCGCTTGTCCTTCTTGGATAAACGGAACACGGCCACATCCATGACGCTGCGATTGTCGCGGCCGCCCACGTCATAGAGGCTGGGCGCAAAAAAATCTGGCTGAGCGTCGCCTTGTGGAGGCTTGCGGACAAGTGACAACGCTTTGTCCCGCTCTTTTGCCCTTTCCATCTGTTCATGCACGGTCGAGACGTTAGACGGTCTACCGCGTTCAGCAGCCGGAGTTCGGTCACTGTTCCGCTTCCTGATATTTTCAAGGCGTTCCAGTAGCCCGCCAGAGTCGCCTATTACCGCGCCTATGGGATTAAGACCGCTGTTTCGGCTACTCATGCACGGCCCAACCGGAGCTGTATTAAGCCCAGTACAAGCGGTCTACTCGTAAATGTCGCCTGCAAGTTGGCCGCCACAATTCAGGCCCCCATTCCGGGACGAGGGGCCGGGCTGGAATGTTTGCACGCATCAATCCATGCCTCGACCTCCGCCAAATCCCACACGACCTTGCGGCTACTGAGCGCAATGCGCTGAGGAAATTTCCCCTGCTTTTCAAAGTTGTAGATCGTGCGCTCGCACAGCGGAATCATCTCCAGCAGTTGCTTTTTGCTAATGAGAACTTTACTTGCTCTCCTTAATTCTTTTTCCACACCGAATACCTCGTTTTGTCATCATCCGAGGTTTAATTATTGCTACACAATCCCGGAAAATTCCAGCATCCAAATTCATATTTTTTCAATTAAATCAATCTCTTATCGTCCAAAAAACCAACGTTTGACGGACAATCTTGATAACGCAAACCGCTGTTTTAATTAGGTTTGCAATAGGCACTTAAAGCCAATTTATCGCGTCCGGGAATTCATACGTTTTGCGGACAAAAAAAAGCCCACCGAAGTGGGCATTTCGCGACAAAATACAGGTCTCAAGGCTCCGAATCAGTTCTTGGGGCGGGTCTTCCTGATTGTCCACTCGTCGATCATGTCGGCCCAATCTTGGAGCATCGCCCGGCGCTGATCGCGGTACTCGGCCTTGTTGTAGATGGCACGAACGCCCTTCTGTTCGTGCGCAAGGCACTTCTCGATCCAGTCGGTGTTATAGCCCGCCTCATGCAACAGCGTGCTGGCCGTACGTCGCAAATCGTGCGGCCCAAACTTGCCGAGCGAGTGCCCTTCCTTCTGGGCCAGCCGATAGGTGAGGGTAAGCACCTGATTGAGCGTTGCGCTGCTCATCGGCAAGTCTGAGTCATAACGTGATGGCAGAACGTACTCCGAACCGCCGGCGAAGGTCTTCAGTGCTATGAAAATATCCAGCGCCTGCCTCGACAGGAACACCAAATGGGGATTGCGGCGCTTCATCCGCTCCTTGGGGATTGTCCAGAGCGCGTCGGTGAAATTGATTTCGTTCCACGTTGCGTTGGTCAGTTCGCTTTTGCGAACCATCGTTAGCAACAGCAGCTTGGCAGCCGCGCGGATCGAAGGTGTGGTGCCAATGCGCTCCATGTACTGGTACATCAAGCCAATTTCATCTGGCGTCAGTGCTCGATCTCGTGGCTCAAACTTGGCGATAGTTGACGGGCGCACCAGATCGGCCGGATTCTCAACCTTCTGTCCGCGTTCGATAGCCCAGCGGAAGACCTGCATCATAATTTCGCGGCAAAGCACGGCCGTTGATGGCCTGCCTTGTTCTACGATGGCATCAGTAAGCGCCCGCAAGTCCTCGTGGGTAATTTCTATCAGTTTCCTGTTGCTGAATTTCGGCTTTAGCTCTCGCTCGTATGTTCCACGGCGCATGTCGCGGGTGGAATCTGCCATTTGATAGCCGCGCAACCACTTCTCGGCCCACGCGCCGAATGTCTCAGCATCCTTGACGCGGGCTTTGTCTCGGGCCTTCTCCTTGGCTGGAGATTTCCCTGAGGCGATCATCTTCTTGGCTTCGCCCAGCCGTTCGCGGGCTTCCGCTAGCGTGATCCCTCCGACACCGTAGCGGCCGAAGGTGATGGTCTCTTGCCTGCCGTGGATCGAGTAGTTGTAGCGGAACGAAATCGAACCCGCAGGGGTGACGGCCACGTAGAGGCCGTCACGGTCATTCACTTTGTAGAGCTTGTCCTTTGGCTTGAGGTTGCGCAGCTTGGTATCAGTCAGCATGGTCGGGTTGGGTTTCCTCTCAAAAATACCATGCTCAAAAAGCCCCGCACACTCCATAAAAAACCATTACAGAACAATGCGTTATATGAATTCAATACCATGATTACTCCATCAGGAGCAACATGGTATCGATTGCTGAACATGGCATCAGGTTCAAATCGTACCATCTACCATGCCATAGAAACCGGGTGCTTGGCGATGCGAAAATTTGCCAGACTGTGCCAAGCCAATAATGAAAAAAGCCCGCAGTTACGCGGGCTTATAGGTGTTTTAGTGCTCTTTGATGCCGGTCGATGCCGGACGCAGGATCACTCCCACTCTATTGTTGCCGGCGGTTTACCGCTGATGTCATACACCACGCGGGAAATACCGTCGACTTCATTGATGATGCGGTTAGACACGCGGCCGAGGAAATCGTACGGCAGATGCGCCCAGTGGGCGGTCATAAAGTCGATGGTTTCCACCGCGCGCAGGGACACCACCCAGTCGTACTTACGACCATCGCCCATCACGCCGACGGAGCGAACCGGCAGGAACACAGTGAACGCCTGGCTCACTTTGTTATACAGATCGGCTTTGTGCAGCTCTTCAATAAAAATAGCATCCGCGCGACGCAGCAGGTCGCAGTACTCTTTCTTCACTTCGCCCAGCACGCGAACGCCAAGACCCGGCCCCGGGAACGGATGACGGTACAGCATGTCGTACGGCAGACCCAGTTCGAGACCAATCTTACGCACTTCATCTTTGAACAACTCACGCAGCGGTTCAACGAGGCCCATCTTCATCTCTTTCGGTAATCCGCCCACGTTGTGGTGAGATTTGATGACGTGCGCTTTACCGGTCGTGGAGGCCGCAGACTCAATGACATCAGGGTAGATAGTGCCTTGCGCCAGCCATTTAACATCTTCCAGCTTCAGCGCCTCTTCGTCGAATACCTCAACGAACACGCGACCAATGATTTTACGCTTCGCTTCAGGATCGTTTTCCCCAGCCAGCGCGGCCAGGAAGCGGGATTCGCCTTCCACATGAACGATGTTCAGACCGAAACGGTCGCCAAACATATCCATCACCTGTTGTGCTTCGTTCAGGCGCAGCAGACCGTTATCCACAAATACACAGGTCAGATTTTTGCCGATAGCGCGGTGCAGCAGCATCGCGGTAACAGAGGAATCCACGCCGCCTGACAGGCCAAGGATCACTTTATCGTCGCCGACCTGCTGACGAATACGCTCGATGGCATCGTCAATAATTTTCGCTGGCGTCCACAGCGCTTCACACTGGCAGATCTCAAGCACAAAGCGCTCCAGCATACGCAGTCCCTGACGAGTATGGGTCACTTCAGGATGGAACTGCACGCCATAGAAACGCTTCTCTTCATTAGCCATAATGGCAAACGGGCAGGTTTCGGTGCTGGCGACGGTGACGAAGTCAGACGGAATGGCGGTAACTTTATCGCCGTGGCTCATCCAGACATCCAGCATAGCCTTGCCATCCGCGCTCAGCGCATCTTCAATACCATGGATCAGCGCGCTATCGGTCTGAACTTCAACCTGCGCATAGCCGAATTCACGCTCATTGGACGCTTCAACATGACCGCCAAGCTGCATCGCCATGGTCTGCATACCGTAGCATACGCCAAATACCGGCACGCCTGCTTCGAAGACATACTCCGGCGCGCGCGGGCTGTTATCTTCGGTAGTGCTTTCCGGGCCACCGGAAAGAATGATGCCGTTAGGATTGAACTCACGAATTTGAGCTTCAGTCACGTCCCATGCCCACAGTTCACAATAGACACCTAATTCACGCACGCGACGCGCAACCAGTTGGGTATACTGAGAACCGAAGTCCAGGATAAGAATACGATGTTTATGAATGTTATCCGTCATTGACGATAATTCCGAGGCAAGTGATACAGGTTAAATAAATCGCCCGGCACATGGCCGGGCGATGAAAATCAGGAGCCCATCCGGTAGTTCGGGGATTCCTTGGTGATGGTCACGTCGTGAACGTGGCTCTCCTGGATACCCGCGCCGCTGATGCGCACGAATTCCGCTTTGGTCCGTAGTGTATCGATAGTACCACAACCGGTCAGCCCCATACAGGAGCGCAGGCCACCCATCTGCTGGTGAATGATCTCTTTCAGACGGCCTTTATAGGCGACGCGGCCTTCGATACCTTCCGGCACCAGTTTGTCGGCAGCATTGTCGCTCTGGAAGTAACGGTCGGAGGAGCCTTTGGACATCGCGCCAAGGGAACCCATACCACGGTAAGATTTATAAGAACGCCCCTGATAAAGTTCAATTTCGCCCGGGGATTCTTCGGTACCGGCCAGCATAGAGCCAACCATTACCGCCGCCGCGCCTGCGGCAATCGCTTTGGCGATATCGCCGGAGAAACGGATACCACCATCAGCAACCACCGGAATACCGGTACCTTCCAGCGCTTCAACCGCATCGGATACTGCCGTGATCTGCGGAACGCCCACGCCGGTGACGATACGCGTGGTACAGATGGAGCCAGGACCGATCCCTACTTTCACCGCGCTCACGCCCGCTTCAGCCAGCGCCCGCGCGCCCGCGCCGGTGGCAACGTTGCCGCCGATAATCTGCAGATCAGGATATTTAGCGCGAGTTTCACGAATACGCTGCAATACGCCTTCGGAATGACCGTGAGAGGAGTCGATCAGCAGAATATCAACGCCCGCAGCAACCAGCGCATCTACGCGCTCTTCGTTACCCGCGCCTGCGCCAACTGCGGCGCCAACACGTAAGCGGCCCTGCTCATCTTTACAGGCGTTCGGCTTACGTTCCGCTTTCTGGAAATCTTTAACCGTGATCATGCCGCGAAGATGGAAGCTGTCATCCACGACCAGCGCTTTCTCAACGCGTTTTTCATGCATTTTGGCAAACACCACTTCGCGGCTTTCACCTTCGCGAACGGTGACCAGACGCTCTTTCGGCGTCATATAAACGCTAACCGGTTGATTCAGATCGGTCACGAAACGCACATCACGACCGGTGATAATACCGACCAGTTCGTTGTCTTCAGTCACCACCGGATAACCCGCAAAACCGTTACGTTCGGTCAGTTCTTTCACTTCCCGCAGCGTGGTGGTCGGCAGGACGGTCTGCGGATCGGTTACCACGCCGGACTCATGCTTCTTCACACGCCTGACTTCTTCAGCCTGGCGCTCGATGGACATATTTTTATGAATAAAGCCGATGCCGCCTTCCTGTGCCAGAGCAATTGCCAGACGCGCCTCGGTCACGGTATCCATTGCTGCGGAGAGCATAGGAATATTCAGACGAATGGTTTTCGTCAACTGAGTGCTGAGATCGGCGGTATTTGGCAGAACGGTTGAATGAGCGGGAACGAGGAGGACGTCGTCAAACGTCAGAGCTTCTTTAGCGATACGTAGCATGGGCAATATCTCGACCAGGGTGGATAAATATTGCCGTGGCATTATACAGAGCGTAACCGATTGCATCTACCCTTTTTTGAAAATAATACTTGCGATCCCCTCTGAGCAGGTTACTATCGACTGAATAACCTGCTGATTTAAAATTTGATCTTGCTCACATGTTTCCATCCCAGTCACCCTCAATTTACACGGTAAGTCGCCTGAATCAGGCGGTTCGTCTGCTGCTGGAACGTGAAATGGGGCAGGTATGGATTAGCGGCGAGATTTCAAATTTCAGCCAGCCATCATCAGGCCACTGGTACTTCACCTTAAAGGACGATAACGCTCAGGTGCGCTGCGCGATGTTCCGCAACAGCAACCGCCGCGTCACTTTTCGCCCACAGCACGGGCAGCAGGTGCTGGTGCGCGCGAATGTTACCCTTTACGAACCACGCGGCGATTATCAAATCATCGTTGAAAGTATGCAGCCAGCAGGTGAAGGTCTGCTTCAGCAGAAGTATGAGCAGCTCAAGGTGATGTTGTCTGCAGAAGGGTTGTTCGATCAGCAGCATAAACAGCCCCTCCCCTCACCGGCACACTGCACCGGCATTATTACGTCAAAAACCGGCGCCGCACTGCACGATATTTTGCAGGTGCTCAAGCGTCGCGATCCCTCGCTACCGGTTATTATTTACCCGACCGCCGTTCAGGGCGATGACGCCCCAGGGCAGATCGTTCGCGCCATTGAGCTGGCCAACGCACGTCAGGAGTGCGATGTGCTTATCGTCGGGCGCGGCGGCGGTTCACTGGAAGATTTATGGAGTTTTAACGACGAGCGGGTCGCGCGGGCGATTTTTGCCAGTCAAATTCCAATCGTCAGCGCGGTAGGCCATGAAACCGACGTCACTATCGCTGATTTCGTCGCTGATCTACGGGCGCCAACGCCTTCCGCCGCGGCGGAGATTGTCAGCCGTAACCAGCAGGAGCTGCTGCGCCAGATACAATCCGGGCAGCAGCGTCTGGAAATGGCGATGGACTACTTCCTTGCCAACCGCCATCGTCGCTTTACCCAGCTTTTTCACCGCCTGCAACAGCAGCATCCCCAGTTGCGGCTGGCTCGCCAGCAAACGGAACTGGAAAGATTGCGTCAGCGCATGCGTTTCGCCCTTGAGGCGCAAATGAAGCGCGACGACCAGCGCCAGCAGCGCGCCATACAGCGCCTGAATCAGCAAAACCCGCAGCCGCGTATTCACCGTGCCCAGAGCCGTATTCAGCAACTCGAATACCGACTGGCGGAAAACATCCGTGCACGACTTGCTGAACAGCGCGAACGCTTCGGTAATATGGTCACGCACCTGGAAGTCGTCAGTCCACTGGCCACCCTCGCCCGCGGCTATAGCGTGACTTCCGCCAGCAACGGTACCGTGCTGAAGCAGACCAAACAGGTACGCGAAGGCGATCTCCTCACCACTCGCCTGAACGATGGTTGGGTAGAGAGCGAGGTAAAAACGGTTACGCCGGTGAAGAAAACCCGGGTAAAAAAGAAGTAAGGCCAGTTACTCTACCGCTTCCCACTCAACGCGTTTTTTCGAAATCAGCCCGTGTCCGTTCTGACAAAAGTAATCCACCGCGCCGCAGGCTTTTAAAACGTCCAGCGGCTTATGGCACTCCGGGCAGCGAGCTTCCACTGCAAAATCTTTCGCACAATGCTCACAATGAATGCTATTGGCCTGTACCTCAAGCCGGGCGCGGCATACGGGGCAATCAAATTCCATAGTGACTCCTGATGAAGTTGGTCTTGCGCGATTTTATCATGTTTCAGGTTTGATAAAGCCTGCGTACATAACTGCCTTTTCGGTTTGATATGGTGAAAATAGCGCATTTTTTGTTTTCACCTGGTATCCGTTACCGCACAGCAACCTGCTGATGAGAGATACACTTCCGACGGTTTCGTCCAGTGGACCGGAACAACCTAATAATTGCCCCATAAAATAGTTTTATTCATAAACTTTAAACATCTTTATCAAAAATTTTGATTTAGGTTAAGTCTCTATTTAAGTTCAACAGTAATCGCACTCTCTGTGGCGCGTCTTTCCTGCTTTTCTCACTGAAACCTGTCGTATTACACACCGTATCCGCCCTTTAACCAGGACACCAAACCAACCCTTGACAACATCATTTCATTTTCGGGTAGATACCGACCCACAATTAATAATGATAATGTTTATTAAAATCATTATTAATAACAACCATTATTCAGGGATAAAAATGCAGTACTCGAAGATAGCAACATTAATAACACTCCTGATGGCAGGAAACGCCAGCGCCGCTGCTGAACAAACAATCGTAGTTAATGGCAACATCCTCGGTGACTCTCGCGCTGAAGCGGTAAAAACATGGGCCGGAAGCCGGACCGTTATCAGCAATGAACAATTAGAAAAAGGGGCGAATCGCACACTGGATGATGCCCTACAGCGCGTTCCCGGAGTAAAAATTCAGGATGAAACGGGGACCGGAATTCTGCCACAAATCGCGATCCGCGGTTTGTACGACAGTCGTAGCGGCCGAGCGCAAATCCTTGAAGATGGGATCCCCCTGGCGCTGGCACCATACGGACAAGAGGGAATGTCGCTTTTCCCGGTGACATTTGCCACCATTGACCGTATCGATGTGGTTCGCGGCGGTGCGGCTGTACAGTACGGTCCCAACAATGTCGGCGGCGTAATAAATCTGATCAGTAAACCCATCCCGTTGAAATGGGAGAATGAGATCTCAGAGCGAGCCACCTTTTATGGTAAGGGCCGCAACCTGTGGGACACCTACCTGAGAACTGGCGGAATGTTGAACGATGATTTTGGCTTGCAGGTTGAAGCCAATCAGGTAAAAGGTAACTCTTTCCGCGAACACAGCGACAGTAAAGTGCAAAATTTCCGCATAAGAGGTCTCTGGAACATCAATGAAGACACAACCCTAAACCTCTCATACCAATACTACGATGCACATGCAGATCTCGCCGGCGCGCTATCGGCTGAGGACTATCAGCATGATCGCAGGCAGAGCACTCGTCCGTGGGACGATTATGATGGCCATACCAAACGCTACAGCGCTGTCTATAACCAGCTATTAGGATCCCTGGGAATCATCGACTCTGCCGAATTTAACTGGCTATTTTTCGGGCATAACTCCGATCGCGATTTTCATGTCGGAATGAGTAAAGTCTCCGGGCAGACATGGAACCCTTCGCTACCTGCAGACATCGTACAAAACTCTCCGCGACACTTTAAGGTATGGGGTACGGAGCCACGTCTGAGCATGGATATTACGGGCGATAACGTCAATCAACAGTGGATCATTGGTGGTCGTTTTGTCAGTGAAAAAATTGATTATCAGGTACGCCAGAAAACCCTCGCCACAGGTACAACCGCGGTAACCCGCGACTGGAGTTTTAATGATAAGGCCTGGGCCGGTTACATCAGCGACGCCATAAAACTCTTCGATGATTCATTAACTATTACTCCGGGTATGCGTTTCGAACATGTCAGCGAAAAGTACACTGACAACAATACGGGTCTGCATACCTCTTCCCCTGACGACCAGTGGTTACCCGGGCTGACCGTAGGTTATCAAATGACGCCGCAATGGTTCCTGTATGCTGATATGCAAAAGAGCCTTCGCCCCGTACAGGTCACGCAAATTGTAAAAGGCGGAGATGTCAACTCGGAGCTGGCCTGGAACTATGAAAGCGGCGTGCGCTATACGCCGACAAAAAATATCAGCCTGCATGCGGATATTTACCGGATCGACTATAAAGATCAAATCTCTTACGACAGCACATCAGACAGCTATCTCAATATAGGCCGTACCCGACATCAGGGGATTGAGCTGGAAGGGTTCTGGAGTCCAGACGTGGTTAGCGGGCTAAAATTGCATGCAGGGTACGCATATCTGCAGGCAGAACAACGTAATGGCGTCAACCGAGGAAAAGAAGTGCCATACGCCTCGCGCAATCAGGTAACACTCGACGGTAATTATGACTGGCGTGGTACAACCTTTACTCTCGCGGGTTACTACTTCAGTAAATCTTATTCCGATGCAGCAAACACGCTTGATGAAAATAGCACCGGCTCAGCAGGACAACTGCCATCCTATTGGGTATGGAACGCACAGGTTAGCCGCGATCTCTACAAATCCGGCAACACCGTTTTGAACGGTTATATTGGTATCAATAATCTCTTTAATCGTGATTACTGGTTCCGCGGAATAGACACCAGCCCGTGGGGACGTCAACCCGCACCGGGGCGTTCGGTTACCGCTGGCGTTAGTATGAAATTCTAACCATCATAAAAGCCAGTTTATATTTGAACTGGCTTTACTACTCACCCCGGTCTCACAAACAAGAAAACCTCAGTTTTACCACTCCGGCACTGGCATCGTTTCACTATTGGTGAATAACGCTGTGTTAAAAAAATAGACATGGGCGATCCTGCCAATTAAATTATTTATATAGCAAGATAAAAAGGATTAGGCTGTGTCCCTTAACTTAACAATCGCCTTAAAAATAACCTGATCGCCCCCAGTTTTAGCATGCTCAGGTAGTTTCTGGCTGTTTTTTCCGAACGTGTGGCGATTCGCCTGTTTTCTTTCAATGC